>JAVHWG010000555.1:0-11147 GCA_032159965.1 Mycobacterium sp. | reverse complement strand
CAGGCCGTAACGGCCGGGACCGACGAGGATCACGGCGACCACCGCGGCGGCGAGCAGCACCTGAAACTCGTTGCCGCCAGGCAGGAAGAAGCCGATATAACCGGCGTCGTGCTGAACGGCGATGTTGGCGGCCAGGCTGTTGACCAGGTA
This sequence comes from Mycobacterium sp., assembly GCA_032159965.1. Classification (GTDB taxonomy): domain Bacteria; phylum Actinomycetota; class Actinomycetes; order Mycobacteriales; family Mycobacteriaceae; genus Mycobacterium. The sequence goes on along the minus strand of JAVHWG010000555.1, from coordinate 10,997 downwards.
TGCCAGCGCCGCAGCGGCGGCCAGCGGCGTGAACAGGCCGAGCACCAACAGCACACCCGCCGTGATCTGGGTTCCCGCGGCGAGGTAGGTCAGCGACTCGGCGTGCTGGTAGCCCATGGTGGCCAGCGAGTCTTGGAACGCGCCCAGCCCGCGGCCGCCCCACAGGCCGAATCCCTTCTGCAGGCCGTGAGCGATCAGAATCCCTCCGACCACGACCCGCAGCAGCATCAGCCCCAGGTCCTGGGTGCCGCGCCGGTCTGCGTTCGCGCGCCGGTCGTCGAGTTCGTCCGGCGGGTCGATGTCGAACACCGCGTGCCGGCCCGACGCGCCCGGCTCCACATAGGGCAGCGGCTCCGGATCGGCGAGCAGATCCAGTCCTGACCGGCCAGATGCCGTGTCAGCGCCGTCGTAGTTCGGGATTCTGGTGGTCTCGAAGTCGCCACCGTAGTTCGCGGACGGAAGATCGTCCTCGGGGTCGACCAACTGTGCTGATGCGGCGCGCGTGGACAGCCCTGTGTCGTTGGGCCGTCGCCAGTCATCCGGATGCATATTGGCAGCGTAAGGGCAACCAAGCCCCGAACCGCGGATTTGTGATGTGCCGTCACCGCACCTTTACCACTCCGAGGCCAAACGCGCGTACGTCGACGGCCGGTGGCGACGTGGCGGCACCTGCCCAGTTGTCCGTAACCTGGCGGGCATGCAAACGCGCGGACCGGCCCAGGTGACGGCGTCGGTGCTGTGCGCGGTCCTGCTGCTGGCGACCGGCTGCGCCCGCTTCAATGACGCAGCACGGGCCCCCTTCACCACGGAACCCGAGATGGCGCCCCCGTCGACGACCACACCGCCGCCACCCCCGCCGCTGCCTGCGAACCCGTTCCCCAAGATCTGCCCGGCACCTGGCGTGATGCAGGGATGTCTGGAGAGCACCAGCGGGTTGATCATGCTGCCGGACGCGAAGTCGGCGCTGGTGGCCGAGCGGACCACGGGCGCCGTCAAGCAGGTGGCCACGGATGCCGAGCCTGTCGTCAAGTTCGTGATCCCGGTCGATCCCTCCGGTGACGGCGGGCTGATGGACATCGTGCAGTCGCCGACCTATGACCAGGACCGTCTGACGTATGCGTACGTCAGCACGCCCACCGACAACCGGGTCATCCGCATCGCCGAGGGCGACGTGCCGAAACCGATCCTCACCGGAATTCCCAAGGGCGTCACCGGCAACATGGGTGCTCTGACGTTCACCAGCCCTACCACGCTCTCGGTCCTCACCGGCGATGCTGGGAATCCCGCCTTGGCCAGCGACCCGAAATCACTTGCGGGCAAGGTCATCCGGATTGAGCAGCCCACCACCGTCGATCAGGCGCCCACCACCACGGCACTGTCGGGGCTCGGCGCGGCGGGGGGTCTTTGCGTCGACCCCCTCGACGACAACACGCTCTACATCACCGACCGCACCGCCACCGCTGATCGTCTGCAGCGGATCACCCACGACGGCAAGGCGTCGACAGTCTGGACGTGGCCCGACAAGCCCGGCATCGCCGGCTGCGCGGTACTCGGCGGCATGGTGATGGTGAATTTGGTCAACACGAAACAGACCGTTCGGTTGAAGGTCGAGCCCGGGTCGGGTTCTGTCACAGTCGAACCCGAGGTCGTCCGACAGGACGAGCACGGACACGCATGGGCTCTGTCGGTGTCCCCGGACGGCAACATCTGGGGTGCCACCGTGAACAAGACCGCCGGCGATGCGATGCAGCTCGACGACGTGGTGTTCCCGCTGTTCAAGAACGGCGGCGGCTTCCCGCGCCCACCGGACGATCTGGTCTAGAACGAGTCGTCAGCTGCAGGCAGCCAGCACCAACTCGCGCACGCGCGCCGCATCGGCCTGGCCTTTTGTCGCCTTCATCACGGCGCCGACGATCGCACCGGCCGCCTGCACTTTGCCGCCCCTGATCTTCTCGGCCACATCGGGATTGGCTGCCAGCGCATCATCGACGGCGGCCTGCAACGCCGAGTCGTCGCTCACGAGCGCGAGCCCGCGCGATGCCATCACCTGCGCCGGGCCACCTTCCCCTGCCAGCACGCCCTCGACCACCTGACGCGCGAGCTTGTTCGACAGCTTGCCCCCCTCGACCAGTTTCACCACTTCGGCGACCTGCGCGGGCGAGATGGCCAGGGCGTCGAGTTCGACCCCGGCCTCGTTGGCCTTCTGCACCAGGAAGTTTCCCCACCACGCCCGCGCGGCCTCGCTGGACGCACCTTGCTCCACGGTGGCGGTGACCAGCTCGACCGCTCCGGCGTTCACGAGGTCGCGCATCACCTCGTCGGAAACCGCCCATTGCTGCTGAATCCGGCCGCGCCGCAGCCACGGAAGTTCGGGAAGTGTCCCGCGTAGTCGCTCCACCAGATCCACGTCCGGCGCGACGGGCTCCAGGTCCGGCTCGGGGAAATAGCGGTAGTCCTCCGCGGATTCCTTGCTACGGCCTGGCGACGTGTAGCCGTCTTCGCTGAAGTGCCTGGTCTCCTGGTGCACACGGCCGCCCGAGTCCAGGATGACGGCTTGGCGCCTCATTTCGTACCGCACGGCCACTTCGACGCTTTTCAGTGAGTTGACGTTCTTGGTCTCCGTGCGGGTGCCGAACTCCTTTGCGCCGGTGGCCATCAATGAGATGTTGGCATCGCAGCGCATCGAGCCCTGATCCATCCGCACATCGGAAACCCCTAAGGCCCGCAACAGGTCTCGCAGCGCGGTGACGTACGCACGAGCGATCTCCGGGGCTTTGGCACCCGTGCCGACGATTGGCTTCGTGACGATCTCGATCAGAGGCACACCCGCCCGGTTGAAGTCGAGCAGCGACTTCGTCGCCCCCGCGATCCGGCCCGTCTCACTGCCCAGGTGCGTCAGCTTTCCGGTGTCCTCCTCCATGTGGGCGCGCTCGATCTCGACGCGGAACGTCGACCCGTCGTCGAGCGGGACGTCGAGGAAACCGTTGACGGCGATCGGCTCGTCGTATTGCGAGATCTGGTAGTTCTTCGGCATGTCCGGATAGAAGTAGTTCTTCCTGGCGAACCGGCACCAGGTCACGATCTCGCAGTTCAGCGCAAGACCGATCCGGATCGCCGACTCGACCGCGGCCTGGTTGAGCACGGGCAGCGCGCCCGGCAGGCCCAGGCAGACGGGACAGAGGTGGGTGTTCGGTTCGGCCCCGAACGTCGTCGGGCATCCGCAGAACATCTTGGTGGCGGTGGACAACTCGACGTGCACCTCGAGGCCGAGGACCGGCTCGTAGCGCGCGACGACGTCCTCGTAGTCGAGTAGTTCGGCCGGAGGCGCGAGGGTCATGAGGTCGATCCTAATTGGGCAACCACGGCCGCGATCACTCTCAGGCCACTCCGCGGGCCTCGTTCAGCCGAAGAACGCGGCCGCGTCGTCGTAGCGGCTCTGCGGCACCAGCTTCAGCTGGCGAGTGGCCTCGGCCAACGGCACCCGGCCGATCTCCTGCCCTCGCAGGGAGACCATCATCCCGTACTCGCCTGCGTGCGCGGCGTCGGCGGCGTTGACCCCGAACCGGGTGGCAAGCACACGGTCGTAGGCGGTGGGCGTGCCCCCGCGCTGAACGTGCCCAAGGACCGTCACCCGCACCTCTTTGTTGATCCGCTTGTTCACATCCAGTGCAAGCTGTGCGGCGACGCCGGTGAACTTCTCGTGCCCGAACTCGTCGAGGCCACCTTCCCGCAGACTCATCGAGCCCTCGGCAGGTTTGGCGCCCTCGGCGACGACGCAGATGAAATGTGATTCCCCACGCTGAAACCGGCGCTTGACGAGCCGGCACACCTCTTCGACGTCGAAGGGTTGCTCGGGGATCAGTGTCATGTGCGCACCGGTTGCCAGGCCCGCGTTCAGCGCGATCCAGCCCGCATGACGCCCCATCACCTCGACGAGCATCACGCGCTGATGCGACTCCGCCGTGGAGTGCAGCCTGTCGATCGCCTCGGTGGCCACCTGCAGTGCCGTATCGTGTCCGAAAGTCACGTCGGTACAGTCGATGTCGTTGTCGATGGTCTTGGGCACACCGACCACGGGAACGTCCTCTTCGGACAGCCAGTGCGCGGCTGTCAGCGTGCCCTCGCCGCCGATCGGGATCAGCACGTCGATGCCGTTGTCGTCGAGCGTCTGCTTGATCTGGTCCAGGCCCGCTCTCAGCTTGTCCGGGTGCACCCGAGCGGTGCCCAGCATCGTGCCGCCCTTGGCCAGCAGCCGGTCGTTGCGCTCGTCGTTCTGCAGCTGTATCCGGCGGTCTTCGAGAAGTCCGCGCCAGCCGTCCTGGAACCCGACCACCGACGAGCCGTAGCGGCCGTCGCAGGTACGCACGACTGCGCGGATCACCGCGTTCAAGCCGGGACAGTCGCCACCGCCGGTGAGGATTCCGATCCGCATGCCCTTATCCTTCCCCTCCCCCTCGCCGAGCGCACGGTTGTTCGCGGCGGTACTCGGCGTTTAGGTACAAATCCCGCGCGCTCGCTGCTAGATCGCGGTCGGGAGCGGGCCGCGGGCGACCTCGTAGGCGGCTCCCACCCGGTACAGCCGGTCGTCGGCCAACGCGGGCGCCATGATCTGCAGCCCCACCGGAAGCGAGTCGTCGGGCGACAGTCCCGAAGGCACCGACATCCCCGCATGTCCGGCCAGGTTGAGCGGCAGCGTGCACAGGTCGAACAGATACATCGCCAGCGGGTCATCGACCTTCTCCCCCAACAGGAAGGCCGTCGTGGGTGTCGTCGGCGTCACGAGGACATCGACGTCTCGGTACGCCTCGTCGAGGTCGCGGGCGATCAGGGTGCGCACCTTCTGCGCCTGGTTGTAGTACGCGTCGTAATACCCGGCTGACAGCGCGTAAGTGCCGATCATGATGCGGCGCTTCACTTCCGGGCCGAATCCGGCAGCACGGGTCAGCGCCATCACCTCTTCGGTGGTGTGCTGACCGTCGTCGCCGACCCGCATGCCGTAGCGGATTCCGTCGAAGCGGGCGAGGTTGGACGACACCTCGGACGGCAGGATGAGGTAGTACGCCGACATCGCATGGTCGAAGTGCGGGCAGTCCACCTCGCGCACCTGTGCGCCCAGCGCGGTCAGCTGGTCGACGGCCGCGTTGAACGACGCCAGCACTCCGGGCTGATAACCCTCACCGCTGCGCAACTGCTTCACGACACCGACGCGCACACCACTGAGGTCACCGTGCGCACCGGCCTTCGCCGCCGCGACGACGTCAGGGATGGCGGTCGTCACCGAGGTCGAGTCCTTGGCGTCGTGACCAGCGATGACCGCGTGCAGCAGGGCGGTGTCCAGGACCGTCCGCGCGCACGGCCCACCCTGGTCAAGCGACGAGGCGCACGCCACGAGCCCGTAGCGCGACACCGTGCCGTAGGTCGGTTTCACGCCTACCGTCGCGGTCAGCGCGGCCGGCTGGCGGATCGAACCGCCGGTGTCGGTGCCGATGGCCAGCGGCGTTTGGAACGCCGCGAGTGCCGCCGCACTGCCACCGCCGGATCCGCCCGGCACGCGCTCGACGTCCCATGGATTACGTGTGGGGCCGTACGCCGAGTTCTCGGTGGAACTGCCCATCGCGAACTCGTCCATGTTGGTCTTGCCGACGATCTGAATGCCCGCGGCGCGCAGCCGTGCCGTCACGGTGGCGTCGTACGGCGCGCGGTAACCCTCGAGGATCTTCGAGCCGCACGTCGTCGGCATGTCCGCCGTGGTGAACACGTCCTTGAGCGCCAGCGGGACGCCGGCCAGCGGAGACGCCGGCTCCTCGGCCGCATCCACGTTCGCGGCCGTCGCCAGTGCCTGCTGCGCCGCGACGTGCAGGAAGGCGTGATACCGCCCGTCGGTGGCCTCGATCTGCTCGAGGAAGGCCTGTGTCACCTCGACCGACGACACCTCTTTGGCAGCGATCATGCCGGCCAGAGTGGCGGCGTCGAGCCGAACGAGGTCGTTCATTGCGGTTCCCCGAGAATCCGCGGCACCGCGAACCGCGCGTCCTCGGTGGCCGGTGCGGCCGCCAACGCCTGTTCCTGGGTCAGGCAGGGTTCGACGACGTCCTGGCGGGTGACGTTGACGTCCTTCAGCGGGTTTCCCGTCGGCGTGACGTCGGTCACGTCGACGGACTGCACCTGGCTGACGTAACCGAGGATCGCGTCGAGCTGACCGGCAAAGCTGTCCAGCTCGTCGTCGCTCAGCGCCAGCCGTGCCAGCTGGGCCAGCCGGGCGACCTCATCGCGGGAGATTGCAGACACGTTCGCAGAGCCTAGCGCTCGTCGGCTTCCCCGTTCGTCACGCAAGCGCTGATTGCCGTGCTATGCGACAGTGTTGCGCGTGCCTTCGTATCTCCTGAGGGTCGTGCTCGCCGACCGGCCGGGCAGCCTCGGCTCATTGGCCGTCGCTCTCGGGTCGGTCGGCGCCGACATCTTGTCGCTCGACGTGGTCGAGCGGGTGTCGGGAGTCGCGATCGACGATCTCGTCGTCGACCTGCCGCCCGGTGCGATGCCCGACATGCTGATCACCGCCGCCGAGGCGCTCGAGGGTGTGCACGTGGACAGCATCCGGCCCCATACCGGTCTGCTCGAAGCGCACCGGGAACTCGAGCTGATCGACCACGTCGCGGGCGGGCCCGACCCGACGGGCAAGCTTCAGGTTCTCGCCGACGAGTCGCCGCGTGTGTTGCGGGTCGGCTGGTGCACGGTTGTCCGGCTCTCGGACGACGGTGCCGAGCGCGTGGTCGGCAGCTCCGGCGCACCCGAGACCGCGGCCACATCGGCGCCGTGGCTACCTCTCGAGCACGCGGCTGTGCTCGACGGCGGCGCCGACTGGGTTCCGCAGGTGTGGCGGGACATGGACACCACATTGGCCGCGGCGCCCCTGGGTGACCCGCGGTGCGCGGTGATGCTCGGCCGTCCCGGCGGCCCGGATTTCCGTCCGTCGGAAGTGGCGCGGCTGGGATATCTCGCCGGAATCGTCGCGACCATCCTGCGGTGAGGTGCTGACACCCACACGTCGATAGGTCACTGCGAGGGCGGCCCGTTCACCAACAAGTCGCGGAAGCCGTCTTCGTCGAGAATCGGCACGCCGAGCTCGACGGCCTTGTCGTACTTGGAGCCGGGCGAGTCGCCTGCCACGACGAAGGCGGTCTTCTTCGACACCGAGCCGGCCGCCTTGCCGCCGCGCGCGACGATCGCCTCCTTCGCCTCGTCACGGGAGAAGCCGGGAAGCGAGCCCGTCACCACGATCGACAACCCGTCGAGCGTGCGGGCGATGCTGGTGTCCCGTTCGTCCGCCATCCGCACACCGGTGGCTTGCCACTTGTCGACGATCTCTCGGTGCCAGTCGACGGTGAACCATTCGGTGACGGCGGCGGCGATCGTCGGCCCGACCCCTTCCACTGCAGCCAACTGCTCCTGCGACGCGGCGGTGATCGCGTCGATGCCGCCGAACTCGGCGGCCAGCGCGCGGGCCGCGGTGGGCCCGACGTGCCGGATGGACAACGCCACCAGCACACGCCACAGCGGCCGCGACTTCGCGCGGTCCAGGTTGTGCAGCAGCCGCGCTCCATTGGCCGACAGCGCACCGTCTTTGGTGGTGAACAGGTCGGTGCGCAGCAGATCGTCCTCGGTCAGCGAGAAGAGGTCACCCTCGTCGACGATCACACCCGCCTTCAACAGCGCGATCGCCGCCTCATAACCGAGGCCCTCGATGTCCAGGGCGCCGCGCCCGGCGACGTGAAACACGCGCTCCCGCAACTGCGCTGGGCATGAGCGGGAGTTCGGACAGCGGATGTCGGCGTCGCCGTCCTTGGCCGGGGCAAGCGCGGTGCCGCACTCCGGGCAATGCGTCGGCATGACGAACTCACGCTCGGTGCCGTCCCGCAGGTCGACGACGGGACCGAGCACCTCGGGGATCACGTCACCCGCCTTACGGATCATCACGGTGTCGCCGATCAGCACCCCTTTGCGTTTGACCTCCGAGGCGTTGTGCAGCGTGGCCAGACCGACCGTGGACCCGGCCACCTTGATCGGCTCCATATAGGCGAACGGCGTGACGCGACCGGTGCGGCCGACGTTGACCCGGATGTCGAGCAGCTTGGTCTGGGCTTCTTCCGGCGGGTACTTATAGGCGATCGCCCAGCGCGGCGCCCTCGACGTCGAGCCGAGACGCCGTTGCAGGGACACGTCGTCGACTTTGATCACGACGCCGTCGATTTCATGCTCGACGTCGTGGCGGTGCTCGCCCCAGTAAGCGATCCGTTCCTCAGCCTCTTTCAGGCCGTTGGCGCGCGTCGTGTGCTCGGACACCGGCAGCCCCCACGCCTTCAGCGCGGTGTACGCGTCGTGCAGCGACTCGGGCCGGAATCCCTCGGTGTGCCCCATGCCGTGACAGATCATCCGCAGCCTGCGTTTGGCGGTGACTGCCGGGTTCTTCTGTCGCAGCGAACCCGCAGCGCTGTTGCGGGGATTGGCGAACGGCGCTTTGCCTTCTTCGACCAGACCCGCGTTGAGGTCTTCGAAATCCTTGAGCCGGAAGAACACCTCGCCGCGGACTTCGAGAACAGCGGGGATCGGGTATTGCTTTGTGGCCGTGAGCTTGTCGGGTATTTCGCCGATGGTGCGTGCGTTGTTGGTGACATCTTCGCCGACGCGACCGTCACCGCGGGTGGCCGCACGGGTCAGCTTGCCGTCGCGGTACACCAATGCCAGGGCAACTCCGTCGATCTTCAGCTCGCAGAGGTAATACGGCTGGTTGCCGACCTCGTTCTCGACGCGCTGGCCCCAGGCCTCGAGCTCGTCGGTGGCGAACACGTTGTCCAGCGACAGCATCCGCTCAATGTGCTCGGCCTCGGCGAAGTCGGTGGCGAAGCCCGCGCCGCCGACAAGCTGCGTCGGCGAATCCGGCACTCGCAGCTCGGGCTGCGCTTCTTCGAGCGCCTCGAGCTCTTTGAGGAGTTTGTCGAACTCGCCGTCGGTGATGATCGGCGCGTCCTTGACGTAGTAGCGGAACTGGTGCGCCCGCACCTCCTCGGCAAGTTCCTGCCAGCGTCGACGCACGTCGGGATCGACTGAATCCGTCACCAACGCAGGTTATCGGAGCCCGCCGACAGCGCGGATACGCTGATGCGGTGCCACACCCGATCATGTTCGACGACGACGACTTCGGGCTGCGCGAGCTGCGCGCGATCGCGCTGGCCTTCCCTCAGGCCTTCGAGAAGGTCTCGTGGGGCCGGCCGGTGTTCTGCGCACCGAAGATCTTCGTCATGTACGGCGGCAACCAGAAAAACGGTGGCGAAATGGTGCCGTTTCCGTACTCGATCCTGGTCAAGGCCGACCCGTCCGATCACCAGGCCCTGGCGGAAGACAGCCGGTTTTACTATCCGGCGTACATGGGCCCGTACGGGTGGCTCGGCCTCGACCTGACGGCCGACGAGGTCGACTGGAATGAAGTGCGCGAGCTCGTCGACGCGTCATACCGGCTGGTCGCGCCGAAGAAGCTGATCAAAGAACTCGACGAGCGCTAGCCTCGCGCTCCTCACGCTGAATGGGCCGCTTCGGTGACTTTTTGCGCCAGCTCGATGGCCTGGCGTGCCCACTCGGGCGTCGCGCCGGCCAGCCCGCACGTCGGCGTGATGCCGAAGCGTTCGACAAGTACCGAACGGCCGAATCCCAGCCGGTCGGAGATCGACGCCAGCTTCTCCGCCAGCTCCTCCACCGCCGGCGCGCGTCCCGGTGCGGTCGCGGGGACGAGCCCCAGCATCACCGTCCGTCCGCTGTCCACGAACTCGCCCAGACTGTCGAGCGCGACCCCCGACGGGTCTATCGCCGCTGCCTGAATCGTGCTCCGCTGCAACACTCCCCACGGCACATCGTCGGCGCAACAGTGCACGGCGACTTCACCGCCCACAACTGCCACGCACTCGTCGAGCAGCTGAATCGCCAACGGCTCGTCGACAGGATGCACCGGCGTCAACGCCGTCACACCGGTCAACCGTCCGGCCAGCGCGGCAGGTAGTAACGGCTCATCGAACTGCGCCACCACCGGGCAGCCCAGTCGCCGCGCCAGTTCCGCTCGGTGCGCGGCAACACCTTCGGCCAGCGACGCCGTAAGGTCCCGCAGTGCGCCCGGGTCGGTGATCGCGCGATGACCGCCGGGCAATTCCAGCTGCGCAGCCAACGTCACCGGCCCGGGTGCCTGCACCTTGACCACCCGATCGCCACCGCGCAGCCCGGCTCTCTCCCACTCCTCCTCCAGCGCGTCGATGTCCTCACCCAGAAAACTGCGAGCTCGCCGGCTGACGGCGCCGGGGCGCGCGGTGACTCGGTAGCCACGCGGAGTCGTATCGATCGCGATGTCGACAAGCAGGGCGCCGGCACGCCCAATCATGTCGGCACCCACGCCACGCGCCGGTAGCTCTACCAAGTGCGGCAACGAATGTAGCTCTCCGACAACGACTTCGGCGGCCGCCCTGGGCGATGTGCCCGGCCAGGAGCCGACCCCGGTGGCAGTGGCGAACGCGTTCACATGAGCAACAGTATTCTGCGCATCATGGGTCGACGCAGCAGCATGCTGCGCAGCTGTCCGGTGGCGGCACTGCCGCTGAATACATAAGCCGCCGATGAGTGCGCGTCAGCGCGGGGGGCCAAGAATGATCTGCCCGAACTTGTCCGCCCCCTCCGCCAAACGCGCGGGCGAAATTTCAAAGCCCTCCGGGCGCGGCGTCGCCTTATCGCGACCGGAGTAGCGGAACATTCCTTCAATTCCTGCCGGAGTGTTGATCATCAGCAGATCCGCCGTTTTCGATGTGATGCGGTAGGCGTGCGGAATGTTCTTGGGCAAGAAGACAATCCCGCCTTCAGCCAACTCCATCTCCTGGTCGTCTACCCAGACCAGTGCGGTTCCCTTGATCAACATGAACACTTCGTCTTCTCGCGTGTGTTTGTGGTAGGGCGGTGCTTCGCCT
>JAVHWG010000365.1:0-11163 GCA_032159965.1 Mycobacterium sp. | reverse complement strand
GGTGTCACCGGGCAGGTTTCATTCGACTTCATCGAGGGCGCGGACGGCCATGCGTACGCGATCGAATGCAATCCGCGCACGCATTCGGCCATCACCATGTTTCACGACGACCCGCGGGTGGCACGGGCCTACCTCGACGACAACGGTGCTGCCATCACGCCACGTCCGGGTGCGCGCCCGACATACTGGATCTATCACGAGATCTGGCGGCTTCTGACCTCGCGGGGTAATCGACGCGGCACCCTGTCGACCGTCCTCTGCGGCAAGGACGCCATTTTCGCCTGGTGGGATCCATTGCCCTATCTGATGGTTCATCATCTGCAGATTCCGGCGCTACTCGTGGACAATCTTCGACGCCGTCGCGGGTGGACGAAGATCGACTTCAACATCGGCAAGCTGGTCGAGCCGGGTGGCGATTAGGCGAATGATATCCGTCCTTCACCTCGTCGGGTCAGCCGTGGATGAGTTCCACGCCGAGCTCTCGCGAATCTACGCCGGCGCGTGTCTGGATGCGCTGGCTGATCCCGCGCTCTATGACGTCCATCTGGCGTACGTCTCACCCGACGGCTCGTGGCGATTTCCCTCGGGACTTGGTGTCCGCGCACGCTCGGGGGCGCCAGGACTGTCGGCCCCGGAAGCGATCGCCCGGATTGCGTCCCTCGGCATCGATGTGGTTGTGCCACAGATGTTCTGTCTTCCGGGCATGACCACCTATCGTGCGCTGTTCGACGGGCTGGGCATCCCGTATCTGGGCAACCGGCCGGAGGTAATGGCTGTTGCGGCCGATAAGGCGAAGACTCGCGCGATCGTGGCCGCGGCCGGTGTCGCGGTTCCCGCCGGCGAAGTGTTGCGCGCCGGCGATCGGTCGCGACTGCCGTTTCCAGTGGTTGTCAAGCCGGTCGACGCGGACAACTCGGTCGGGGTCGCACTCGCCCGCGATACGGCAGAGTGTGAGGCCGCAGTCACCTCGGCGCTCACTCACAGCGAGGCGGCGATCGTTGAGTCCTATGTGAAGCTGGGGCGAGAAGTTCGATGCGGCATCGTGGTTCGCAACGGCGAACTGGTGTGTCTACCGCTGGAAGAGTATGCCGTGGACACGAGAACCAAGCCGATCCGAGACCGCAACGACAAGCTTGCGCGCGGCGACGACGGCGACCTGTACCTCGTGGCGAAGGATCCGACTCGGGCATGGCTCGTCCTTGACGATGCTTCGCTCACCGAACGCGTGTGGCAGGCAGCGCGTCGCTGTCACGTCGCGCTTGGCTGTCGGCACTACAGCTTGTTCGATTTCCGTATCGACCCCGACGGCCAACCGTGGTTCCTCGAAGCGGGACTCTACTGTTCCTTTGCGCCCACGAGTGTCCTTGCCGTCATGGCCGCAGGCCTCGGATTGGACGTCGCCGACCTGTTCGCCATGGGACTTGCCGAATTGAGCCGTGAAGGAGCGCCATGCTTCAGTTCCGCGCACTGACGCCGGTGGGCGCACGAGTCACGGGTTCTCGCGCCGACTCGCTCGACGAAGTGGCCGCGGCCGAGATGCGCAGGTTGCTTGCTGAACACGGCGTGCTCGTCCTGCCCGGCAGCGATGTCGGGGACGAAGGTTTCCTCCGCTTCCTGCGCAGTTTCGGCCCGACGATGTTCACCGTGGGCGAGACGCCGGTGCCCGGATTCCCAGAGCTCAACGTCATCAGCAACGTGGGACGCGTGAGCCCGCCACGCTCTACGTTTCACACCGACACCAGTTACGTGCGTAAACCCCCGGCCTATACGGCTTTACGGGTCGAGAAGGTTCCGGCGCGAGGCGGGCATACGCTGTTCACCGACCAATACGCGGCATCCGCGACCCTGCCGTCACGGGTTCGCGCCCAGCTTCGCCGACGGACTATCACCCACGTCGTCACCGGCCTGAGCCTCGGTGAAGATGAGGAGACATCGGCGGAGCATCCAATCCTGCGGACCCACCCCGTTTCGGGGCGTACTTTCCTCTATCTGTCCACCCCGAACCGCTGTGCGCGGGTAAGCGGGATGTCCGCTGCACTCGGCGCCGCAACTGTCGCATACCTATTCGACCACTCCACACGAGAAAGCAATGTCTACCGCCACGTCTGGCACCCAGGCGATGTCGTGATCTGGGACAACCGTTGCGTGATGCACCGCGCCGATCACGCCGACGTCGCCGGAGACCGCGTCATGCATCGCGGCATGGTGGCCGATACACCTGAGAATGGAGTCGCTGCATGAAGATTGTCGACCGTGCCAAGAAACTCTTTGACGGTTTCACCACCACCCTGCAAGACACCACCCGGGCACACCGCGAGAAGGGTGAGTTCGATGTCGCGTCGGACCCGGAAGTGGCTGGATCCCGCCTAGGCGCCGAGGGCGAGGACGGTGAGTACGTCGGCCGCACCACCCCCGACGATGCTATCGACGCCGGGCAGAGCGGTGCCGAAGCGCGAAGCGAGCAGAAACGGTTGTCGCAGTAGCCGAGGCTCGACGCCAGCTGCTGGAGTCCAAACAGTCTGAAGTCAGGAGATTTTCGCGTTTGAGAAAGCCTGACATTGTGCATATCTGTTGGGAGCGGTTGCTCACCATGTCGCTGAAAATCAGTCGGCGACGTGATCACCAATTCAGGAAGTTCAGTCATGTCATCACGTAACACACTTGTGCGTTCTCTTCACGATCTCGGCGCCGCCGCCTGGTTCGGCGGCTCACTCATGGGTGCCGTCGGCGTCAACGGCGCGGGGGCAGCCGTGCGCGATTCTCAGGACCGCGCCAGGGTCGCGGCAGTCGGCTGGGCCAAGTGGGCACCGGTCAATGCCGTTGCCATTGGCGCGCACTTGATCGGCGGTGGCGCGATTCTGTACGCGAACCGTGGACGTGCCAAGCACCAATCCGGCGTCCGCTCGAACACGGTGGCGAAGATCGCGGTCACGGGCGCTGCGGTGGGCGCCACTGTGTACAGCGGCATCCTGGGTGCCAAAACCGCTCAGGGCGATGGACATTCCGTCGAAGGCGCAACTGACCCATCGCCAGGCACACCGAAAGACGTTGCGGCCGCGCAGAAACAGCTGCGTTATTTGCAGTGGGCGCTGCCGGTTCTCACTGGTGCGATCGTCGTGCTTGGCGCCCAACAGGGCGAGCAGCAGCGTCCCGGACAGATTCTTGCCGGCGTCGGCAGCACTCTGGCACGTCGCGCGCGCGACTGAGATGGGTCAGCCGCCGCTCACCGACGACGGACATCACGTGGTGATCGGCGGCCGACGCTGGCGCGCCACCGACCCGGCGATCCCTGAGGAACGACGTACCGAACTCACCCGGATTCTGATGTCTTGGCGCCGGGAGGTTCGCCGCACGAAAGGGACCGAGAACGAGGCAGCGGCACGGGCGGGCGTGCAAGCGGCCAAGGTCGCGTTAGGTGAGCGGGGACAACCGCCGTGGTGGGAGCAGTCCGACGGGGATCGGCGCTTGCGGTGGAGCGCTCACGTGGAAGCGCCCGGGTCAGCCTGAGCGATGGCCCGCGATTAGTCGAACAACTCGTCCAAGGCACGCTGTTCGAGTTCGACCCAACGATCCACGCGGCTTTGAAGGTTTGCGATTTCGGCGGGTTCAAAGTGGTGAGCTCCGTCGGTCGTGATCCGGCAAATGTCCATCGGACCTCCGACACTGGGCGAGGAAGCATCGAGTGCATCCAGCACCCGCAACGCCGCCACCACGCCGTAGTCGACGGGGCGCTCGGCCATCCGGAAATGCGCGAGCAGTGCGTAGGCCTGTTGAGCCATCGGCGCGCCGCTGCCGATGGCTTGAAAACCTGTCTCTTCGTAGTGCCCGATCAGGCCGTGGGGATCGATGTCGACGATGAACGGCCGATCGCCCACGTAGCCTGCGGCCATCACGTAGGTCGCCGGGGTGGCACCGGGCTTTCCGCCGGGCACATCCTCGATGAAGTGGGCGTAGTGATGCTGCAGCACGGGAAGCACTCTCTGCTGCAGCGCGTGACCGATGTCGGGTGCCTCAATCACCGCGTCGGGTTCGGTGTCGAATATCTGCTTCAGGTCGTACAGCACCGCGCGCGAACCGCTCCCACCCCACGCCGCACGGTCACCCAACCTGTGCAGTTTCTGCGCTGGGTAGCTGAGACCGCGTACCGGATCGGTGATTTGGGAATCCGAGGCCAGCACAAGTCCGTCGGCGCAGCGCAAGGCAAGAACGACCGTCATGGAGACGATGTTCTCATGCAACAGTCCCGACCCAGTGGGAAACAAACCCGTTGTTTGGATCGTCCATCTGTTCCGCAGGCTCAGTCACTTTGCAACGGAGTAGATGCGCGCGTCCCAGCCGGCCAGGTCGAGGGACGTCGACGTCGTCTTCTCCTGGGTGTCGGGCAGATTGCCGAGCAGCAGACACGCCGCGAGCCATTCGCGGCCGACGTCGGCGGTCCTGGGATCGCGCCCGCAGTTGGCGACGACGAGCAGTTTCCCGTCCGGTGTGCTCCTGGTGTACGCCCAGATTTGCGGATCCTCCTCCATCAGCGGCACAAAGTTGCCGTCCACCATCTCCGCGAATTCGTGGCGCAGACGAATGAGCGCTTGGTAGTGCGCGAAGACTGAATCTGATGCGTGGGTTTGGACTTCGGCGTTCAGCCACGGGTGGTTGGGGTTGACCGGGAACCATGGTTCACCCGTGGTGAATCCACCATTGCGTCCCAAGTCCCACTGCATGGGCGTGCGGGCGTTGTCGCGACTCATCTTGGCCAGATCCGCCAGCACCGCGGCCTCGCCACGAAGTTCGAGCACGTCGCTGTGGTAATTCACGGCTTCGACGTCCTTGTGCTCCTGCGCAGTTCGGAAGGGATAGTTGGTCATTCCGATTTCCTCGCCTTGATAGACGAAAGGTGTTCCGCGCATGCCGTGCAGAACGGTTGCAAGCGCTTTCGCCGATGCGGCCCAGTACTGCGGGCTGTCGTCGCCGAAGCGGGACACGACGCGAGGCTGGTCGTGGTTGTTCCAGTACAGGCTATTCCAGCCGGTTTCCGCCAACGCCTTCTGCCAGCGATACAGCGAGTTCTTCAGGGCGAGCCGGTCGAGACCGACGTAGTCGAACTTATTGGTGGGACTCTGATCGACGGACATGTGCTCGAACTGAAAGACCATGTTCAGCTCAGCCCGGGCCGGGTCGGTGTAGAGGCGCGCCTGTTCGGTTGTCACGCCTGGCATCTCGCCGACCATGAGGAACTCGCCGTTGCGCCCGGCAAAGACTTCTCGGGTCATTTCGGCGAGATACTCGTGCACGTGCGGTCCGTCGACGAAATGCTCGAAGGCGATGACGAACCTCTGCCCCGGGATCGGACGGGCGTCGGGCAAACCCTCGGTCTTGGATATGAAGTTGATGACGTCCATGCGGAAGCCGTCGACACCGCGGTCGAGCCACCACACCATGATGTCCTGCATGGCTTTTCGTACCTGCGGGTTCTCCCAGTTCAGGTCCGGCTGCTTGCGGTCGAACAGATGCAGGTAGTACTGACCGGTGTGGTGTTCGCGCTCCCACGCCGAGCCGGAGAAGAACGAGCCCCAGTTGTTCGGCTCGGCGCCGTCCCGGGAGTCTCGCCAGATGTACCAATCCCGCCACGGGTTGTCGCGCGACGAACGCGACTCGACGAACCACGGATGCTCATCGGAGGTGTGATTGACCACCAGGTCCATCACCAGCTTCATCCCGAATCGGTGCACCGTGGCGAGCAACTCGTCGAACTCGGTGAGGGTGCCGTACATCGGGTCGATGTCGCGGTAATCGCTGATGTCGTAACCGTTGTCGGCCTGGGGTGAGCGGTAAATGGGTGACAACCAGATCACGTCTACTCCGAGCGTGCGCAGGTAGTCGAGCCGCCCCGTGATGCCGGCGAGATCACCGAACCCGTCGCCGTTCGCGTCGGCGAAGCTGCGCGGATAGATCTGGTAGACGACGGCAGACTTCCACCACGTCGCATCGTGTCGACTGGCCGGGTTCATTTCTGGTTGCGGATGACGTCGCGGTAGACCGACACGTACTTGTCGATCATCGTCGCTGCTGAGAACCGATTGCCTGCGATCGCGGCAATCTCATACCGGTCAAGCTCACCGGCCGCGGCCACAGCTTTAGCCGCCGAATCGATGTCGTCGACGAGAAAACCGTTGACGCCCTGCGTAATCAGCTCGCTCATCGATCCTCTCGAGTTGGCGATGACCGGCGTGCCACAGGCCATCGCCTCGACAACGCTGTAGCCGAATGGCTCGTCGAAGTCGATGAGGTGCAGTAGTGCATGTGCACCGCCGAGCACCTCAGCGCGCTCAGAGGTGCCGACAGCACCGAGGTAGCGCACGTTCTCGCCGTCGATGTGCGGCGCGATGTCGTCGCGAAAATACTTCTCGTCCTGAATGATTCCCGCAATATCCAGTCGGCGCCCGCAGCGCCGGGCAACCTCGATCGCGTGGGCGGTGCCCTTGTCAGGGTGAATGCGCCCGAAGAACAGCAGGTGCTCGCCGGGATTCGGATGGACCGCGAACTCACTGACATCAATGCCATGGTGGATGGTGGCGGCGTAGTGCAGACTCGGATGCCGATCGGCGTCGCTGATCGATACGTAGACGACGGTGTTGTCGTAGCGTTCGTAGACGGGAATGATCCGGTCGGACGAGAACCCGTGGATCGTGGTGACTACTGGTGTCGTGACGAGATCGCTGTACGTCAGCGGCAGGAAGTCGAACCCGTTGTGGATGATGTCGAAATCATCAGCCCTCTCGAACACCGAGGCGATGTGGAGGCACTCTGCGACCTTGGCGTCGATCGTCGTGTCCTCAGACCACCCACACGGCGAAGTTGCGTGCAGGCTCGCCGTGGTGATCGAGTCTGCGGTGGCGAACAACGTGACGTGGTGGCCTGCCGCCACCAGACCTTCGGTGAGCACGGAGGCGAATTGTTCCCACGGCCCATAGTGACGAGGTGGTGTCCTCCACGCGATGGGCGCCAGCACGGCAACTCGGATCGGGCCGTCGGCAGCGCGTCGGATGGGAATTCGCTCAGGCTATCGCGGGAGAGTTTTGCGTCAAGCGGGTGGGCAGGCCAAGGAATTGGCCACTTGAAATCGACCTCGTGAACCCGGCATTTGGACACCTCGACGAATGCTATGCCGAGTGCTGCGACGCCGAAGCGGTCGAGTTCAAGTCGGCAAGGGTGAGTTGGTGTGCCGGTGGGTCCGGCAGGATCTCGCGTTGCGTCACAGTCAGACGGTCGTCGACGTGCACGAGCACACCGGGATCGATGAGCTGCCAACCCGAGTCGTCGTCCATCGGCTCGCTGGCGAACACCACGGAAGGATGCTGGTCGAGGTGATCAGATTGCGCGTGGATTCGCGGTGTCTGCATGTCAAAGTGCCGGGAAGAAAACAGATCTCGCCGCTGCAGGACATACAGGTTGTTCGGCTCGGGATAGCGGAGCGCCCACATCTCGGTTGCGGTGCACAGCAGCAAGTTGACCGCGTAAATCGGCACGTTGTCCGCGAGCCAACGCAACGCGTCGGTCAGGCCGGCCGCGACGTCGCCACCGCGGGACCGGACCGCCGCGGTGACGAGCGCGAAGACCCGCTCGCTATCCGTTTGACCGAGCACCAGATCGGCCACCGATAACTCGGCCAGCCGCGCGTCCAGCACCTCGAGGCCACCGACGACGCCGTTGTGCGCGAATAGCCGACCGTCCTGCACGAACGGGTGTGTATTGAGCACGTCGAGCTTGCCCGTCGACGCATAGCGGACATGGGCGACAAACGTGGTGCCGCTCAGATGCTTCGCCTCACAAGCGAAGTCGGTATCCTCCCACGCTGCGATCGGCTGCTTGTGCAGCACCGCTCTCCAGTTCGAGTCGAACACCCCGATGCCGGTGCCGTCGGGATTCCGCCTACTCTGCGCTGCCAGACTGTCAGGGGCATCCAACAACCAGAACGTGGCCCTCGCCACGACATGGCCTGCGTGCAGGCCGAACAACCGGCACATGCCGCCGACGCTACCGTCGCTTCGCACGGTGCCGCCACGACGGATCTCGCCCCAGCCGGGCCAACAGACGCGATTGAGAGTCCGCGTCGTCACCAATTTCGACAGGAGCCGCGAACATCCCCGACCTGCTCAATGCGCCTCGGTCGGCCGGCAGCTGGTCGAGGAACCTTTCGCACCACGCGGGATCTAGCCGGTCATCGGCGTCGACCGCGCGAGCCAAATCCCAGGTATGGACCAGCACATCCCGGGTAAGGCGTGGCACCAGGTTCGCAGCATCCACATGTGTTCTCGAATTGTTTCCGACCGCGGGCACATCGACCGTCGCCGAGAAGAGATCACCATTGTGCTGCAACGCCACACATAAGCCCTCATAGGTGAGCTCCCATCGGCGCCTCGGATCATCGGGAGGGCGATGCGGCTTCAGACCCAACGGACGAAGCAACAGGACATCGTGAAACCCGATCACATGCTCCAAGACGCCCCGCGCATCCCAAGCGCCGCAGGGTGAATGACGTTCCCATCTCCCGTCGCCCGACTGAACAGCCAACCCGAATCGCCGGCACACCGCCAGATGCAAGTCGCCGGGATAATTACTCGTCAAGCCGTCATCCTTGACCGTCGTCGGCCTGACCTTGACACCGGAGCGGCACAACCGTAGAGCGCGGCGAACTCATGTCGCTACCCCATACGACGGATCAACTTCCGGACGTCGCGCTGGACCCGCTTGCACCACTACTACTTTCGTTTGTGGATGCAGTGCTGTCTAGACGATGTTTGCCGACGTACCCGTCATCGGAACGGTGTTTGCCGACGTAGTCGCCGTCCGCGCTGTGTCTGCCAGAGGAACCGTCGGGACTGCCCCCCGTTGGTGTAGCCCCACCAGATGCAGAATCTCCCGCACCACCTGGGTTCGTCGGGTTCAGTGTGATCCCGCCGAGTGGGTTGATGGTCTCGGCGGGGGTTTGACGGACGATCTGCGTGGGCGAGTCCGTCACGCCGCCGCCATTCGCCGACGTTGGCGTGTCAGTCGGCGCGGACGGAAGCGAGGTCGTCGTCGGCCCTAGGGACGCCACCGTCGGCGGGAGCACTGCGGCAAGCGGCGAATTGTCTCCCCGCGGATCAGCCTTGTCGCCGGTTTGTGAGTTTATTCGTGCCGAATCAGTCGACGGCTGCGCACTGAGCTGCATCGGTGCCGACTTCGAAGCCGCAATCTGAGCGCCGACATTCGGGGTGAGTGTGCCGGTATCGCCGGCAATGTCGGCCGATGGCGAGCCGCCGACGGCAAGGGTGCTGACCGGTGACGGTCCGGGGAACCCGATGGTCGGGAAGAACGTGAAGGTGAAGCTGAAAGGACCGATCTGAGTTGTGGTTTGCAAGCCGCCGGTCCAATAGCCGGTGCCAAGTCCGTTGCCGTACCCCCAGTCGGCAATGAAACCGGTGGTGCCCGTGTTGGAGAAGAGCCCCGGTATTCCGACCACCCACTGACCGATATCCACGGCGTGAATGTCGTCCAGCTGACCATTAGCCAGCAGGGTGCCGTTCAGCGGTTGGGTGAAGTTGACGGCTTTGACGACGTTGAGGTTGAAGACTGCCGGACCGAACTGGTTCGCGGTCTGAAGGATGCCAGCCACGTCGAAGATGCCGCCGTTGCCGCCGCCGAAGGTGTTATTGACCGTCCAGCCCGTGTTGCCGGTACTGCCGAGCAGACCGGGCAGTCCGGCCGTCCACGATGCGATGTCGCCGGCATTGAAGATCGGTTGGCCACCCGTCGGGTTGGCCTCATTGGGTATGACGCTGAGGCTGATCGTTCCGTGGTTTCCGAAATCAAACGTCAAGGGACCAAACTGGTTAGTGGTCTGCAGCGCTCCGGCCGCACCGAAGAGTTCACCGGCAGGGCCTCCGAAAGGATTGAGTGTCCAGCCCGCGTTGGAGCCGCTCTGGCCCAGACCGCCCAACGGGACTGCCCAGAGGGTGATGTCGTGGTCGTAGCCCGATGGCGTATAGCCGTTGATGATGGCCGCGATCGCGGCCGGGACGTCTGCCGGGTCGGCAAGCATTGCTGCGTAATGCGTCGCAACCGCGCCCGGACCGGCCTCGACGAGCGCCGCCAGCAGCTCATTGGGGGTCGGATTGCTTGCCGCGCTCAGTTGTACTCGTTTGGCGTCGACGTTCGGAGGCGACGCATATAGGGCGCAGACAACGACCGACGCTCCAATTGTTGCCGCGGCGGCGGCAATCCGCGGCCGCCCTCCCGGCTGTGATTGCCGGCGCCGGCGACGGTCAACGGGTCGACTCGTGGGGACCTGGAGTTCCCGCTTGCTCGACGCCATCCGCTTGCGGTGTCGGCCACGACGACTCGGTCGCGACTTGGACGCGTCGGCGCTTGGAGGCTGCGGCGGAATGCAGGCGGCCCCCATGGCACCGGCACCCGCTCCTGCCAGTCCCGCGATGACGAAGGAACCCAGTGGATATCGGGACCGTTGGTGCCGACCGCAGCGATGGCTATTGGCTGTCGAAGCGTGCTGTTTCATGTGGACCCCCCACGCGAACTGATGCCGGTAACCGAAATCTACGCTTACTTCCCCGCAAATTTTCGATAACAAGACAACTTTTCACGACGAGAATCCGCGGGGCGCGTTCGCACTGTTATGAGTTAACTACGTGTACCTTTCATGTCGTCGACTTCGCCCGCGGGACACATCCATCTCGCAATGTCCGGCGCGCCGGTATTCAGCCAGGGCAAGCGCAGTGTGACCGCGCCCGCGTGGATTTCGGCCCGGGGCGTACGAGAGACGGTGGTTGTCTACGACCGGCTCATCTGCGGCTTGTGGGGAGAAGCGGAAGCTAGGTCCCTTTCGGTCGGAACGGAATCGCCGCGCGTCATCCGGAGTGCGAACCGATCGCGGCGGACGATCGTACCGGGACGTCCAAATATAATTACAGCGATCCTCAATTAACTCGCGCGACTCCGCGCTGCGGATAGCCGTTTGCAACAATGATCGCCTGATTAGGTGCGCGCCGTCGACACCGAGTAGCCACCTATGGTTGCTGATGTGCGATCCGGTGAATTGGCGGGGCCGTTCAGTCCCACTCGGGAGCACAATTCGCCGTCGTCCTCGTAACCGGTGGGAAGGGCGAGGCA
>JAVHWG010000357.1:0-8992 GCA_032159965.1 Mycobacterium sp. | reverse complement strand
CTGATCTACGTCATCATCGGCGATAACGGCGCCTCGGCGGAGGGCACGCTGCAGGGCGCGTTCAACGAGATGGCCAACTTTAACGGCATGGCAGACCTCGAGACTCCCGAGTTCCTGGTGTCCAAGCTCGACGAGTTCGGTGGCGAGGGCTCCTACGGCCACTATGCGGTGGGGTGGGCGTGGGCGATGGATGCGCCATATCAGTGGACCAAGCAGGTCGCCTCGCACTGGGGCGGCACCCGAAACGGCACCATCGTTTCGTGGCCCGCAGGAATCGGCGACAAGGGCAGTGTGCGCAACCAGTTCAGCCATGTCATCGACATCGCACCGACCGTGCTCGAGGCGACCGGCATCCCGGAACCGACGATCGTCAATGGTGTCATGCAGAGCCCGTACGAGGGCACGAGCATGCTCTACAGCTTCAACAATGCCGACGCACCCGAGCGGCACGAGACGCAGTACTTCGAGATGTTCTGCAATCGAGGCATTTACCACAAGGGCTGGAGCGCGGTCACCAAACACCGCACGCCGTGGCAGATGGGCGGACAGGCGATGCCCGCGTTCGACGACGACGTCTGGGAACTCTACGACGGAACCACCGACTGGACGCAGTCCAAGGACCTCTCGAAAGAGAACCCGCAGAAATTGCATGAGCTGCAACGCCTTTGGCTGATCGAGGCGGTCAAGTACAACGTGCTCCCGCTTGACGACCGGCAGATCGAGCGGATCAACCCCGTGCTGGCCGGCCGGCCCAGCCTGATTAAGGGCAATACGCAGCTGTTGTTCGGGAACATGGGTCGGTTGTCGGAGAACAGCGTGGTCGACATCAAGAACAAGTCCTTCGCGGTGACCTCGGAACTGGAGGTGCCTGCTACCGGAGCGGAGGGCGTCATCATCGCCCAGGGTGGTCGGTTCGGGGGCTGGAGCCTCTACGCCAAGGACGGGCGGGCCAAGTTCTACTACAACGTGCTGGGAATCAAGTCATTCAGCATCGATGCCACTGCACCCATCCCCGAAGGTACGACGCAGGTACGGATGGAGTTCGACTACGACGGCGGCGGAATGGGCAAGGGCGGCAACGTCACGCTTTACTGTGATGGCGCTGAAGTCGGTACCGGACGCGTCGACCAAACGCAGGGGTTCATCTTCTCCGCAGACGAGACCACAGACGTCGGCCGCGAGACGGGCACTACGGTCAGCCCGGACTACACCGCCCACACCAGCAAGTTCACCGGCAAGATCAACTGGGTGCAGATCGATCTGGGCGAGGACGCCAAGGACGCCGACCACTACATCGACGCCGACGAACGCTTCCGCATCGCGATGGCACGACAGTGACTAGCCGGTCCGCTCCATCAGCGCACGCATGAAGAACGCCAGATTGGCCGGACGTTCGGCCAGCCGCCTCACCAGATATCCGTACCACTGGGACCCGAACGGGATGTACACCCGCACCGGGTTACCCGCCTCCGCCAGGCGACGCTGCTCGGGGCCACGAATTCCGTAGAGCATCTGGTATTCGAAACTGCCGGTCCCCCGGTCTGTTTCACGCGCCATGTCGCCGGCGGCCGCGATCACCACCGGGTCGTGCGAGGCAACCATCGGATACCCTTCGCCGACCATCAAGACGTCCAAACAGCGCAGGTAGCTCTCGGTGACGTCGTCGCCGTCGCGGTAGGCCACAGCGGCGGGCTCGTCGTAAGCGCCCTTGCACAATCGAATTCGCGCTCCAGTCGCCCCAAACTCCTGACAGTCGGCGACAGTGCGCTTCAAATACGCCTGGAGCACCGTGCCGAGCCAGGGAAACTCATCACGAAGCTGCCGGACGATGTCCAACGTCGAGTCGGTGGTCGTGTGATCCTCGGCGTCCACGGTCACCCAGGCCCCCGCGCGCTGGGCAGCGACGCAGACCGCCCGCGCGTTCTCCAGCGCGAACTTCCCGCCGTCGCGCGGCAGCGCCTGCCCCAGCGCCGACAGCTTCACCGAGACCTCCAGCGGACGCACCCCGTCGGGGTGAGCGTCCGGCCTGCGACCCAGTGCGTCGAGCAGTTTCAGGTACGCATCGAGGGTCGCCCTCGCGGTGTCGGCGTCGGTGACCGCCTCACCGAGATAGTCGATGGACACCATCAGGCCCGAGTCCCGAAGCATGGCAACCGCGCCCATGGCGTCGTCGAGGGATTCGCCCGGTACGAACCGCTGCACGACACGTCGTGTCACCGGCAGCCGCTCGGCGGTTCGACGCAGCCGCTGCGACTGGCTCGCGGCCAGAATCGCGGGACGGGCGGTGGTAGAGAACAGGCCCGCCATCGTCAACTCTGCATATGCGGATAGTTGTGGTCCGTTGGCGGGAGGAAGTTCTCCTTGATCGACCGGGCCGACGTCCAGCGCAGCAGGTTCAGCGCCGAACCGGCCTTGTCGTTCGTGCCGGAGGCGCGCGAGCCACCGAAAGGCTGCTGTCCCACAACAGCTCCGGTCGGCTTGTCGTTGATGTAGAAGTTGCCTGCGGCGAAGCGAAGTCGCTCCGAGGCGGCCAGCGCTGCGGCGCGGTCGTCGGCGATCACGGCCCCGGTCAGCGCATACTTCGCCCCGCGGTCGATGACGTCGAGCACGTCGGAAAACCTGTCGTCGGGGTACACGTGCACGGCGAGGATCGGGCCGAAGTACTCGGTGGAGAACGCTTCGTCGCCCGCGTCGTCGGACAGCAACACCGTCGGACGCACGAAATATCCTTCGGCATCGTCGTATTCGCCGCCGACCGCGATCGTCACGCCGGCTGCGCTCTTCGCGCGTTCGATGGCGGCGACGTTCTTCGCGAACGCCCTTGCGTCGATCAGCGCCCCGCCGAAGTTCGACAGATCCGTCACGTCACCGTAGTCCAATGCCGCAGTGGCCCCGAGGAAGTCGTCACCCATCCGCTGCCACAACGATCGCGGGATGAACGCCCGCGACGCCGCCGAACACTTCTGACCCTGGTAGTCAAAAGCGCCGCGGATCAACGCGGTCCGCAACACATCTGGTTGCGCGGAGGAATGCGCCAGCACGAAGTCCTTGCCGCCGGTCTCACCGACCAGCCGCGGATAGGTGTCGTAGCGCTCGACGTGACTGCCGACCTCGCGCCACAGGTGCTGGAATGTCGCCGTGGAGCCCGTGAAGTGGATGCCCGCCAGTCGCGGGTCTGCCAGCAGAACCTCCGAAACCGCGAGGCCGTCGCCCGTTACGAGATTGATCACTCCCGGCGGCAGACCCGCGGCCTCGAGCACCTGCATGGTCAGATGTGCCGAAAAGGTCTGGGTGACTGACGGCTTCCACACCACGGTGTTGCCCATCAGCGCAGGTGCGGTCGGCAGGTTGGCGGCGATTGCGGTGAAGTTGAACGGCGTGATCGCGTAGACGAAACCCTCCAGCGGCCGGTAGTCGCTCCGGTTCCAGACGCCGCGGGAGCTGACCGGTTGCTGCGCCAGGATGTCGCGGGCGAAGGCGACGTTGAACCGCCAGAAGTCGACGAGCTCACACGGCGCATCGATCTCGGCCTGATACGCGGTCTTGGATTGGCCCAGCATCGTTGCAGCGGCGATCTTCTCGCGCCACGGGCCGGACAACAGGTCCGCGGCGCGCAGGAATACCGCGGCGCGTTCGTCGAACGGCATGCGTCGCCACTGCGCCCCCGCCGCCAGTGCGGCCTCCATGGCCGCCAGGGCGTCACTGTGAGTGGCGTTTCTCAGCGTGCCCAGTACCGCGGAATGCCGGTGTGGTTGTACGACGTCGACTGTTTCACCGGTACCCATCCGGTGCGCGCCGCCGATGACGTTCGGAAGATCGATCGGGTCGGCGGCGAGCTGCTCCAGCGCTGTCACCAGGCGCGCTCGCTCTGGACTCCCCGGGGCGAATTCGTGCACCGGTTCGTTCGCGGGCATCGGGACCTCGGTGATGGCGTCCATGCAGTTCAGGGTCCCCCCGCCCGGGGGTCTTGTCGAGTCGGCACGCTACGGTCGATTACCGCCGCATCTGTCGTCGAACGTGATGGGAACCACTGAACGGGCCGACCGAACCGCGTTTCGCCCACACTGGCACGGGAAGCCTTTCAAACAAGGTGCCACACGGCACCCGGCGACCCGGGAAGAACGTCCGGGTGACACTACGGCCGTAAGGGAGATAACCAATGGGAACGAAGCCAAGTCCGCAGGAAGCAATCTTCAGCGTCGTCGAGGAAACCAAGGGCAAGGTCAAGGAGATCATCGGCATCATCTTTGATCGCGATGACCTCAAGACTGAGGGCCAGGCCCAGCAGGACAAGGGCAAGTCGCTGCGCAACGCGGCGAAGAAGGAAGTCGAGGCCGACAGCGCCCGCTCAGCGGCGAAGGCCAGCGAGGCGCGTGAGAAGGCTCACCAGAACTGAATCAAGGTCATTTCAAGCATGACTGGAGCCCGGTGGAGACACCGGGCTCCAGCTTTCTGTGGTGGGCTACTCGCCGGCGAGCCTTGCCGCGGCGGCGTCGATCCGCTCGTCGGTCGCCGTCAGCGCAATCCGCACGTGGCGGCGTCCAGCGGGCCCGTAGAACTCTCCCGGCGCGACGAGAATGCCCCGCTCGGCGAACCAGGCAACCGTGTCGCGGCATTCGTCGCCGCGCGTCGTCCACAGGTACAACCCGCCCTCGGAATGGTCGACGGTGAATCCGGCCGCACGCACCGCGGGCAGGAGAACCTCACGGCGACGGGCGTATCGATCACGCTGGGCGCGCTCGTGCGCGTCGTCGTTCAGTGCGGCCACCATGGCTGCCTGCACGGGCATGGGCATCATCATCCCGGCGTGCTTGCGCACCGCCAGCAGTTCGGCGATCACATCCGGGTCCCCCGCAACGAACCCCGCGCGATAACCGGCCAGCGAGCTCGTCTTCGAGAGCGAGTGCGCGGCCAGCAACCCTGTGTGATCTCCCCCGGAGACGGCCGGGTGAAGTAGCGAGACCGGCTCGGCGTCCCAGCTCAGCCCGAGGTAGCACTCGTCTGACACCACCAGCGCGCCACGCTGGCGGGCCCAGTCGGCGACTTTGCGCATGTGCTCGATACCGAGCACACGGCCGGTGGGGTTGCTCGGTGAGTTCACGTAGACGAGAGCGGGCCGCGACGGGCCGAGCTGGGTCAAGGAATCCGCCAGCACCACCTGCGCGCCCGCGAGCCGCGCCCCGACTTCGTAGGTGGGATAAGCGAGTTCGGGGACGACGACGACGTCCTCGGCGCCGAACCCGAGCAGCGTCGGCAGCCACGCGATGAATTCCTTGGTGCCGATCACCGGCAGGACGGCATCTGGCGACAGACCGGTGACTTCGTAGCGTCGAGCCAGCGCTTCGGTGGCCGACTCCCGCAGTGCAGGCGTGCCGGCCGTCACGGGGTAGCCCGGTGCGCCGCTGGCCGATGCGAGCGCCTCGCGAATCACTGGTGCGACGGGGTCGACCGGCGTGCCGACGGACAGGTCGACGATCCCGCCGGGGTGCGCACGAGCCACTTCCGACGCCTCGGCCAGCGTGTCCCACGGGAACACCGGCAGCGATGCCGACCGACGCCGGCGAGCCTCGCGCCGCATCGGATGGTCGGTCAGGTTAGTCGCTTTCACCCTGGGGTGGCAGGTCCTTGACTGACTGCGGATCGTCCTCGGTCATTCCCACTTTCGACGCACCGCCGGGCGATCCGAGCTTGTCGAAGAAGTCGGCGTTGATCTGCGTGTACTGCGACCATTGCTCCGGGACGTCGTCCTCGTAGTAGATGGCCTCCACCGGACATACCGGCTCGCAGGCACCGCAGTCCACGCACTCGTCGGGGTGGATGTACAGCATCCGGGCGCCCTCGTAGATGCAGTCGACTGGGCACTCTTCGATGCATGCCTTGTCCTTGATGTCGACGCAAGGTTCGGCGATCGTGTACGTCACGAAGGTCTCCTCAGATCATCCGGTCGGGTGGCTGTGCCTCGTAGCTGTCTACCGCTTGCTCAGGTGGTACCTGATACTAGCCGTCGCACATACTAACGGCTGCACCCACCGGTTGATACGCTGCCCCGCGTGCCGCCGCCGCACGTCCCGACGGATTATTCGCTACCGATCGTGCCCCGTTATGCCGAGGTCGATCAACAGGGTGTCGTGTTCAACGCGCACTACCTCACGTGGTTCGACGAGGCGTTCACGGCGTTCCTGGATCAACTCGACGTTAGCTATCCGGACATGATCGCGTCCGGGCTCGACGTGCAGGTCGTTCGTTCCGAGATCGATTTCAGGGCCCCCGTGCGCTGGCGAGACGCTGTCCGGGTCGGGGTGGCCGGCCAACACCTCGGCACGACGAGCTTCGCTGTCGCGTTCACGGTGCTGCGCCAGGCCGGCGGCGAGGACGAAGTCGTGGCAGCGCGCGGAACTAGCACCTACGTCGTCGTGTCCACGTCGGACTGGACCAAGCGCGCCGTCCCGCCCGCTCTGCGGAGGGCTTTATCGTGACGACATCCGATTCTCGCTCGGGTAAGCCACGCTCTGCCAGTTACCCGAACCTGTTGTCGCCGTTGAATCTTGGGTTCACCACGCTGCGCAACCGGGTGGTGATGGGCTCCATGCACACGGGACTGGAAGACCGCGCCCGCGACATCGACCGGCTCGCAGCGTATTTCGCCGAACGTGCGCGCGGCGGAGTCGGACTGATCGTCACCGGTGGCTACGCACCGAACCGGACAGGCTGGCTGCTGCCGTTCGCCGCCCAGCTGATAAGCGCGTCTGAAGCGCGCCGCCACCGTCGCATCACCGACGCCGTGCACCAGGCGGACGGCAAGATCCTGTTGCAGATTCTGCATGCGGGACGCTATGCCTATCACCCGTTGGCGGTCAGCGCGTCGTCGATCAAGGCACCCGCCCACCCGTTTCGGCCGCGTCGAATGTCGAATCAGGCGGTATTGCAGACGATCGACGACTTCACGCGCTGTGCCGGACTGGCCCGTGATGCCGGCTACGACGGCGTCGAGATCATGGGCAGTGAAGGTTATCTGCTGAACCAGTTCCTCGCGCCGCGGACCAACAAGCGCACCGACAGCTGGGGCGGTACACCGGAGAACTGCCGCCGACTGCCCGTCGAGATCGTGCGCAGGACACGGGAGGCTGTCGGCGCCGACTTCATCGTCTGCTACCGGATGTCCATGGCCGACTTCGTCGAGGACGGCCAGTCATGGGACGAAATCGTCGCTCTTGCAGGCGAAGTCGAACGTGCGGGAGCGACGATCATCAACACGGGGATCGGCTGGCACGAAGCCCGCGTCCCGACAATCGCGACGTCGGTACCCAACAGCGCATTCGTCGACATCAGCAGTGCCGTGGCCGAGCATGTCGACATTCCCGTGGTCGCGTCCAATCGGATCAACATGCCGCAAGTCGCCGAGCAGATCCTCGCCGACACCAACGTCGCGCTCATTTCGATGGCCCGCCCGCTGCTTGCCGATCCCGAGTGGGTGAGCAAGGCGGCCGCAGGCCACGCCGACGAGATCAACACATGCATCTCCTGCAACCAGGCGTGCCTAGATCACGCGTTCGTGCACAAGACGGTGTCGTGCCTGCTCAATCCCCGCGCGGGACACGAGACGAAGCTGACCATCAGCCCGACACGGCGGCACCACCGTATTGCGGTGGTCGGCGCGGGGCCGGCGGGACTGGCCGCGACGGTGACCGCAGCGCGGCGGGGCCACAAGGTGGTGCTGTTCGAGGCCGGCAGTGTCATCGGCGGCCAATTCGATTTGGCAAGAAGGATTCCCGGCAAGGAGGAGTTCAGCGAGACCATCCGCTATTACACGCGAATGCTGGAGAAGTATGGCGTTGAGGTTCGGCTGAACACTCGGGCCGACATTGGCGCCTTGAGCGGATTCGACGACGTCGTCCTCGCCACAGGTGTGACGCCGAGAATGCCGGACATCCCCGGCATCGACCACCCGATGGTGCTGTCCTACGCGGAGGCGATTTCCGGTGCACCGATCGGCGACCGTGTGGCGGTCGTCGGCGCCGGCGGTATCGGTTTCGACGTCAGCGAATTCCTGGTCACGGAATCGTCGCCGACGCTGAACCTCAAAGAGTGGAAGGCGGAGTGGGGGGTGGCCGATCCGCAGGAGGCACGCGGGGCGTTGGTCGCGCCGATCCCGTTGCCCCCGGCCCGGCAGGTGTACCTGTTGCAGCGCACGAAGGGCCCGCAGGGCCGCAGTCTGGGCAAAACGACGGGGTGGGTGCACCGCGCATCGCTGAAAGCCAAGAAGGTAGAGCAGCTTTCGGGCGTGAACTACGACCACATCGACGACGACGGGTTGCACATCAGCTTCGGCAAGGATCGGTCCGGGCGCCGGCTGCTCGACGTCGACAACGTCGTGATCTGTGCCGGCCAGGAGCCGGTGCGCGATCTGGAAGACGCACTGCGGCGCAACGGCATTGAGCCCCACATCATCGGCGGGGCGGCGCTGGCCACTGAACTCGACGCCAAACGGGCGATCAAACAGGGCACCGAGTTGGCCGCCCGTCTCTAACCGAGCCTCGGCGGGAGGCGCCCTACGCCGCCAGCGGCAGGTAGGTGGTGGTCCGCTGCCGCGCCGGCCTGCCGATGCCGGTCGCGATCTCGACCAACTCCGCGACCGTCTTCGCCGAGCCGTATTCACTGCCCGCCATCCGTGAGATCGTCTCTTCCATCAGCGTGCCACCGAGATCGTTGGCACCGCCGTTGAGCATCACTCGGGTGCGCTCGACACCGAGCTTGACCCAGCTGGTTTGAATGTGGGAGATACTGCCGTGCAACATAATCCGCGCCAAGGCGTGAACGGCTCGGTTGTCCCGGTGGGTCGGACCCGGGCGTGCCCCGCCGGCCAGGTACAGCGGAGAGCTCTGGTGCACGAACGGCAGCGGCACGAACTCGGTGAAGCCGCCGGTACGGTCCTGAATGTCGCGCAGGACACGCAAGTGCCCGATCCAGTGCTTCGGCTGGTCGACGTGGCCGT
>JAVHWG010000284.1:0-14122 GCA_032159965.1 Mycobacterium sp. | reverse complement strand
GACCAACAAGCCGAACCCCAATCTCGGTGAAATCAGTCGAGCCCCGTACTACGCAGCCAAGTTGGTGCCCGGCGACCTCGGCACGAAGGGCGGTATCCGCACCGACGTGAACGGCCGCGCGCTTCGCGACGACGGCAGCCTCATCGCAGGCTTGTACGCCGCCGGGAATGCCAGTGCCCCGGTGATGGGCCACACTTACCCTGGGCCGGGCGGGACGATCGGTCCGGCGATGGTTTTCGGATATCTGGCGGCGCTGCACATCGCCTCCGGAGCCGCAGGACCGGTGACTTCCAACCGAAGGGACTGACATGCCGATTGATCCGGCGGCGGCGATCGGCGCAGAGCTGCCCGTCACTGAATTCAGTTGGAGCAGCAGCGATGTCCAGCTCTATCACCTAGGGCTCGGCGCGGGTGCAGACCCGATGAACTCCCGCGAGTTGAGCTACCTGGTGGACAACACCCCGCAGGTGCTGCCGACGTTCGGTTGCGTGGCCGCGTCGTTCACCGAGACCGAGCCCCCGAAGGTCAGTTACCCGGGGGTGGACATCGACCTGGCCAAGATCCTGCACGCGTCAGAACTCGTGACGGTGCCAGGACCGCTGCCGCCGTCGGGCAGTGGCCGGATGAGCGGCCGGATCGTCGAGGTGTGGGACAAGGGCACGGCAGCGGTGGTCGTCACCGAGATGACCGCGACCGGTAGCGACGGGACGCCGCTGTGGACGCAGCGCAGGTCGATCTTCGCGCGTGGCGAGGGCGGGTTCGGCGGCGACCGCGGGCCGTCGGTGTCATCCACTATCTCGGACAGGGTCGCTGACTATGAAGTGCCGCTGCCCCTCCTGCCGCAGCAGGCCCTGCTCTACCGGTTGTGCGGTGACCGCAATCCCCTGCATTCCGACCCGGAATTTGCTGCGGCGGCGGGGTTTCCGCGGCCGATTCTGCACGGGTTGTGCACGTACGGCATGGCCTGCAAGGCCATCGTCGACGCGTGCCTGGACAGCGACGTGAGCCGGGTGCGCAGTTACGGAGCGCGCTTCGCCGGAGTCGCCTATCCCGGCGAGATGTTGCTGGTCCGCATCTGGGAAGAAGACGGGCGGATTGCTGCCGTCGTCAGCGCTCCCGGTCGCGAGGACGAGCCGGTGCTGTCGGCCGTCGAGTTAGTGCCAGCCTGAGCTGATGCGCAAACCCGCCCCCGGGATGTCGTCCCGGCGGCGGGTTGCTTTTTGCGTGATGCTTGCAGTGATCTCGATGGTGACTAGCCGAGGCCGAGCACCGAGCCCTGGTGGTTGTTACCGATGTTGAGCAGACCGGAGTTGTTGTTTCCGATGTTCAGCAGCCCCTGGTTGAAGTTGCCGATATTGCCGATCTGGCTGTTGCCGTTGCCGATGTTGACGGCACCGTTGTTGGCATTGCCGATCTGAACCAGACCCGAGTTGCCGGTACCCGGGATCAACGTCCCGCCGAAGTTCGCAACGCCGTTGTTGTTGGCACCCTGGTTCAGCACGCCCTGGTTGTTCACGCCGGTGTTGAGCACTCCGTTGTTGAGCAGTCCCGTATTGAGAAGACCACAGTTGACACCGTTGTTGAGGGCGCCGCACGGTGTTGCCGCCGCCTCGCCCGCGACGCCGAGCGCAACGAACCCGGCCGCAACCAGCGAACCACCAAACACGGACAATAGACGAACAGATGACATGCCATCTCCTTAGCTCAGGGAAGTTTTGACATCTGGATATTAGCTCAGCAAATGTCAGGACGAAAGGCTATGCAGCAAAGTTTTGGGCACCGCGCAGTTATCTCCATAAGAGCATGCACCCGAGTGCATCTATCTGCTGAAACAGCATCAAAACGCACATAGATAGCAGGTGTGCGTCGGCTGAACGGGCCGGTCTGATGCCACTTGGTCTTTGATTTGGCAAACAGCTACCCACTGTATAGCAACAGATGACTGATGTCCGTTAGGCGATGCGCAGTGTTCAGTATGGCGGACTCCCGCTACTAGATTGTATTTGCTGACACGTGCGACAATTGATTTCAGGCAGCAGGCGCCCAGACCATCAGCTAATTCTTCGCGACCCTGTGGCGGCATACACAGTCGGCCGTGAAATCAATGACGGCGGCGCGGAGAGGTCGATAGGCACCGAGACCCGCAGCCGGGTCACGGCGACGAACTCAGCCCAGGATCAGCCCGGAGGTCGGCACGCCGGTGCCCGCGGTGACGAGCACATGTTCCACGTCGGGGACCGGGTTGACCGACGTGCCGCGCAGCTGCCGGACACCCTCTGCGATCCCGTTCATGCCGTGGATATAGGCCTCGCCCAACTGCCCGCCGTGGGTGTTGATGGGTAGCCGACCGCCGACCTCGATCGCGCCGTCGGCGATGAAGTCCTTCGCCTCGCCCTGACCGCAGAAGCCCAACTCTTCCAATTGAATCAGGGTGAACGGGGTGAAGTGGTCGTAGAGGATCGCGGTCTGGATGTCGGTGGGGGTCAGTCCGGACTGGGACCACAGTTGACGGCCGACCAGACCCATCTCTGGCAACCCGAGTTCGGGGCGGTAGTAGCTGACCATCGAGTACTGGTCGCGGCTTGACCCCTGCGACGCTGCCTCGATGACCGCGGGCCGGTTTTTGAGGTCTTTGGCCCGCTCGGCCGACGTCACCACCAGCGCCACCGCACCGTCGGTCTCCTGGCAGCAATCCAACAACCGGAGCGGATCGGCGATCCACCGCGAGTTCTGATGGTCGTCGATGGTGATCGGCTTCTGGAAGAAGTACGCCTTCGGGTTGTTGGCGGCGTGCTTGCGGTC
Organism: Mycobacterium sp.; assembly: GCA_032159965.1. GTDB lineage: Bacteria > Actinomycetota > Actinomycetes > Mycobacteriales > Mycobacteriaceae > Mycobacterium. The sequence continues at coordinate 11,320 of JAVHWG010000284.1, read as the reverse complement.
GGCAACCGAGACCGCGCCGAAGTCGCGGCTCGTCGCACCGGACAGGTGCATGTAGCGCCTCGCGATCATCGCCACCTGCGCGGCAGGCGTCGACAAACCGTGCGGAAACGAGAACGAGTTGTCCACGCCCGTCGAATCCGCGTTCTCGACAAGCCTGGTCTGCACCTGGCCGAACCGCACACCTGATCGCTCGTTGAAAGCCCGGTATGCGACAACGCAATCCGCGACGCCAGTGGCCACCGCGATGGCGGCCTGCTGAACTGTCGCGCAGGCGGCGCCGCCGCCGTGATGGATCTTGGAGAAGAACTTCAAGTCGCCGATACCGATGGCCCGCGAGATCGCTACCTCGGTGTTGGAGTCCATCGTGAACGTGACCATGCCGTCGACGTCCGCGGGCGTCAGGCCGGCATCTTCGAGTGCATCGAGCACGGCCTCGGACGCGAGCCGGAGCTCGCTTCGGCCTGAGTCCTTGGAGAAGTCGGTTGCGCCGATCCCGACGATCGCCGTTTTGCCCGACAATTCGCCCGGCATCACGCACCACCGACGGTGAGCGTGGCGTTGGCGACGACGTGATCGCCAAGGCTATTGCTGCCAATGACTTTCACGGCAATGAGTCCGTCTTCGACGGAGGTGACCTCGCCCCTGAAGGTCACCGTGTCGTACGCATACCACGGCACGCCGAGTCGCAGCCCGATCGACTTGACGATCGCCGTGGGGCCCGCCCAATCGGTGACGTAGCGCTGCACAAGTCCGGTGTCGGTGAGGATGTTGACGAAGATGTCCTTGGATCCTTTGGCTTGCGCCTTGTCCCTGTCGTGGTGGACGTCCTGGTAGTCGCGGGTGGCGATCGCCGTCGACACAATGAACGTCGGGTCGCCATAGATCGACAACTCGGGCAGCCTGGCGCCCACCTCGATGGCAGGAGCGGTCATGTCTGCGGCTCCCATGCGTACAGCGTCCACGCCGGGCCGACGTCGTTGGCAGGAAAGTCGATAAAGGTTGCGCTAACCGGCATTCCGATCGTCACCGTCGACGGGTCTACATTGCGGAGTTCGCCGAGCATCCGCACCCCCTCCTCGAGGTCCACCAGCGCGATCACAAACGGTAGCGTTCGTCCTGGCACCTTCGGGGCGTGGTGCACGACGAAGCTGAACACCGTTCCCTTGCCGCTGGCGACCTGATAGTCGATCTCTGCCTCTTTGTCCTGCCAGATCGCCGGTACGGGCGGATGCTGCAGCGTCCCGTCCGCCCGCTTCTGGATGCGCAACTCGTGGGCGTTCACACCGTCCCAGAAGAACTTCGTGTCGCGCGACGAGGCAGGACGCATCATCGCGTCAGCGTCGAGATCCTCGGGCACCGAACTCTTGACCGCGGCTCCGTTGGTATCCCGCGGAATGAACTTCAGAATGCGCCAGTCCATTTCGGCGACATCCTCGTCGCCCACCAGCCAGGTGATCTTTTGGCTGATGAAGTAGCCCTCACCCAACGCGGTCTGTTTCGGACCCACCACGTCGGTGAGTTCGGCAACCACGCTGACATCCTCGCCCGGTCGTAGATAACGATGGTATGTCTGCTCGCAGTTGGTGGCGACGACTCCGACATAGCCTGCGTTGTCGAACAATTCCATGATCGGGCCGATCGGGTCGTCATCCGGGCGCGCGCCGCCCAGCCCCATCATCGTCCACACCTGAATCATCGCCGGGGGAGCGACAATCCCCGGATGACCCGCCCCGTTGGCTGCCGACTCGTCGACGTAGATCGGGTTGTCGTCACCGAGCGCATCGACCCAGTGCCGGATCATCGGTTGGTTCACCGGATCGCGCCCGGTGCGGGGCTTGCTGCGTCCCGCCGCCTTGATCTGCTCGACTGCCCCTTGGATCTCCTCGGCCTTCATCGCGGAACCCTGGGGACCTTCAGGCCCGCTGCCGCGATCATCTCCCGCATCACCTCGTTCACCCCGCCGCCGAACGTGATGACCAGGTTGCGCTTGGTCTGCGAGTCGAGCCAGTCCAGCAGCTCCGCGGTCTCCGGCTCGGCCGGATTCCCGTACTTGCCGACGATCTCTTCGGCGAGCCGACCGATGTACTGAATCCGTTCGGTGCCAAAGACTTTGGTTGCAGCGGCGTCAGCGATGTCGATGGTCTCGCCGGCTGCCGCCACCTGCCAGTTGAGTAATTCGTTGATCCGCCACATCGAGTAGATCTCGCCCAGCGCGCGCTTGACGTCGTCGTGGTCGATCGGCGTGACGCCGTCGGCGCCTGGTTTGGACGCCCACGCGCGCACCCGGTCGTAGACCCCGGCCGTGCGCCCGGCCGGACCGAGCATCACGCGTTCATTGTTGAGCTGCGTGGTGATCAGCCGCCAGCCGGCGTTCTCTTCCCCGACGAGCATGTCGGCGGGCACCCGGACGTCGTTGTAGTAGGTCGCGTTGGTGTGGTGTGCGCCGTCGGACAAAATGATCGGCGTCCACGAGTACCCGGGATCCGTCGTGTCGACGATCAACATCGAAATGCCCTTGTGCTTGGCGGCACTCGGATCAGTGCGACAGGCCAACCAGACCCAGTCGGCGTCGTGTCCGCCGGTGGTGAAGACCTTCTGCCCGTTGACGACGTACTCGTCACCATGCCGGATGGCCGTGGTGCGCAACGACGCAAGGTCGGTGCCCGCCTCTGGTTCGGTGTAGCCGATCGCGAAATGCACTTCGCCGGCAAGGATTCCCGGTAGGAACTTCTTCTTCTGCAGCTCGGTGCCGTACGCCTGCAGCGTAGGCCCGACCGTCTGGAGTGTGACCGCGGGCAGCGGAACGTCGGCTCGATGGGCTTCGTTCACGAAGATCGACTGCTCGATGGGGCCGTATCCGAGGCCGCCGTACTCCTTGGGCCAGCCGACACCGAGCTTGCCGTCCGAACCCATGCGCTTGATGACTGCCCGGTATGCCTTTCCGTGCCGGTCGGCCTCCATCTCCTTCGCTTCTTCCGGGGAGATGAGATTCGAGAAGTACTGCCGCAGTTCGGCTTGCAGCTGTCGTTGTTCGGGCGTCAGATCGATGTACATTGCGCTCCCACCAGGTCGAGGCGATGAGACGGCCCGCCCAGCAGCCGGGTCAGGTCTTTGATCGTCGAGTAGTACCGGTTCATCGGGTACGTGATGTCCATGCCCATACCACCGTGCAGGTGATGACAGAGCTGCATGACGGGCGGCGCCTGAGAGGCCAGCCAGTAGCCGAGGACGTCGAGGTCGTCGTCGGCGTCCCGACCTTCGGTCAACCGCCAGATGACCGACGTCGAGGCCAATGCGATTGTCCGCGAAGCGATGTACACCTCGGCCAGTTGGGCAGCCACGGTCTGGAAGGTCGACAGCGGCTTGCCGAACTGCTCCCGCGTTCCGACATAGTCAGCAGTAAGTCGCAGGGCCCCGGCCACCAGACCTGAGGCGTACGCGCCGATCATCGCCAGGGCCAACTGGTTGACGCGGTGTGCCGTCGCCCCCGCCAGCACTGCGTCGACCTCCACGTCAGAGAAGGTGACCGCGTACTCGTCCGACGCGTTGGACGTCGGCGTCCTGGTCATCGACACTCCAGCGGACTTCGGTGAAACCACCGCAAGGCCGCTGTCGACCGTCACGATCATCCACTCCGCCTGCTCGGCGTACGGCACGCCAACCTTGGTGCCGTTCAAGCGATTGTTGCTCACACTCGTCCCCGGCCGCTCCGGCAGCGGCGACCCCGACTCGTTGAGCGCCGCCGTCAGCACTGCGCCCTCCGCTACGCCCGCGAGGTAGCGGTCCTGCTGCTCCTCGCTCGCGAGGTCGAGCAGCGGGACGACGCCCAGCCCCAACGTCGCCAACGCCGGACTGATCGTGCCGTGGCGACCGAGTTCGGTGAGCGCCGTGGCGATTTCACGCAGTCCCACGCCGTCGCCGCCGATGCGTTCGGGCACCGGCAGCGCCGTAACCCCGCCGGCGACCAGTGCATCCCAGCTGTTGTCACGTTCGAGCACCGAGGTGACCACATCGGCCACGGCCTGTTGCTCAGGTTCAAGCGTGAAATCCATCGTCGGTGAATCGCTGACGCCAGGAGCAGACATCACCGCGTCTCCGCGCGCTGACCCGTGTAGTCGACGTGCCAATGTTTGATGCCGTTGAGCCAACCCGACCGCAGCCGTTCAGGCTCGGAAATCGGCTTCAAATCGGGCATGTGATCGGCGACCGCGTTGAAGATCAGGTTGATGGTCATCCGGGCCAGGTTGGCGCCAATGCAATAGTGCGCTCCGGTACCACCGAAACCCACATGCGGGTTGGGGTCACGCTGGATGTTGAAGGTGTGCGGGTCCGTGAAGACCTCTTCGTCGAAGTTGGCCGACCGGTAGGACATCACCACCCGTTGGCCCTTCTTGATCGCCACCCCGGACAACTCGGTGTCCTCGAGGGCGGTGCGCTGGAACGCCGACACCGGGGTGGCCCAGCGGATGATCTCGTCGGCCGTGGTCGCCGGGCGTTCCTTCTTGAACAACTCCCATTGATCGGGGTTGTCCGCGAACGCGACCATGCCGTGAGTGATTGAGTTCCTGGTGGTCTCATTGCCGGCCACCGCAAGCATGATGACGAAAAACCCGAACTCGTCGTCGGATAGCTTCTCGCCGTCGATGTCAGCCTGGATCAGTGTGGTGACGATGTCATCGCTCGGGTTCTTGTGCCGTTCGTCCGCCATCGCCATCGCGTACGTGATCAATTCGATGGACGATATCGCCGGATCGACATCGGCGAACTCGGGATCGGTGCCGCCGGTCATCTCGTTGGACCATCGGAAGAGCTTGTCGCGGTCGTCCTGGGGCACCCCGAGAAGACCTGCGATGGCCTGCAGCGGCAGCTCACAGCTGACCTGCTCGACGAAGTCGCCGGTGCCCGCCGCGGCCGCGGTCTTGGCGATGTTCTGAGCCCGCTGGTCGAGCTCCTCCTGGAGCCGTCCGACAGCCCGCGGCGTGAACCCGCGGGAGATGATCTTGCGCAGCCGCGTGTGGTGCGGAGCGTCCATGTTCAGCATCACGCTGCGCTGCAGTTCGACCTGTTCGCGTTTCATCTCCGGCGGCCACGTCGGAATCGCACCGTTGAGCCAGCTGGAGAACACATCGCTGCGCTTCGACACCTCTTTGACGTCGGCGTGCTTGGAGACGATCCAATAGCCGTGGTCCTCGAACCCACCGCAGCCGTCGGGCACGTCGACCCAGTGGATGGGCTCGGACTTGCGCAACTCGGCGAGTTCGTCGACGGGGAGGGCCTTGAGATTGACGTCCGGATCGAGGAAGTCGAAGCCATCGGGCAGATTCGGGCATGCCATGAGTGGAAACTCCTTATTGGAACATGTTCTAGTGCCAGTAAAACATGCCTTCTCCGCAGATCAAAGGCTCGGCTAGAACGCCGCTTGTCAGAGTAATGAAACGTGTTCTAGCCTGGCGGAATGGGTAACCCTGTCATCGTTGAAGCCACTCGCAGCCCCATCGGTAAGCGCAATGGGTGGTTGTCGGGACTGCACGCTACCGAGCTGTTGGGGGCCGTGCAGAAAGCTCTGGTGGAGAAGGCCGGTGTCGACGCCGGCGAGGTCGAGCAGCTCATCGGCGGCTGCGTCACGCAGTTCGGCGAGCAATCCAACAACATCACCCGGGTCGGCTGGCTCGTCGCGGGCCTGCCGGAGGAAGTCGGCGCCACCACCGTCGACTGCCAGTGCGGTAGCGGCCAGCAGGCCAACCATCTGATCGCCGGACTGATCGCCGCCGGCGCGATCGACGTCGGGATCGCGTGCGGCATCGAGGCGATGAGCCGGGTCGGACTGGGTGCGAACGCCGGACCGGAGCGCGGCGCTATACGGCCCGCCTCTTGGGATATCGACCTGCCGGATCAGTTCACCGCCGCCGAGCGGATCGCCAAGCGGCGCGGTATCACCCGCGCCGACATCGACGAATTCGGGCTCGCGTCGCAGAACAAGGCCAAGCAGGCGTGGACCGAGGGACGGTTCGACCGCGAGATCAGCCCGATCGAGGCGCCGGTGCTCGACGAGAACAAGCGGCCGACGTCCGAGCGCGCGCCGGTGACCCGTGATCAGGGCCTGCGGGACACCACGCTCGAAGGGCTTTCACAGCTGAAGCCGGTGCTGGAGGACGGGATTCACACGGCGGGCACGTCGTCGCAGATTTCCGACGGCGCCGCCGCGGTGCTGTGGATGGACGAGGACAAGGCGAAAGCACTCGGCTTGCGGCCGCGCGCGCGCATCGTCAGCCAGGCGCTCGTCGGCGCGGAGCCGTACTACCACTTGGACGGTCCGGTGCAGTCGACGGCCAAGGTGCTGGAGAAGGCCGGGATGAAGATGGGCGACATCGACATCACCGAGATCAACGAGGCCTTCGCGTCCGTCGTCCTGTCCTGGGCGCGGGTACACAACCCGGACATGGACAAGGTCAACGTCAACGGCGGAGCGATCGCGCTTGGCCATCCCGTCGGTTGCACCGGCAGCAGGCTGATCACCACTGCGCTGCACGAGCTGGAGCGTACCGATCAGAGCACGGCGTTGATCACGATGTGTGCCGGCGGCGCGCTGTCCACCGGCACCATCATCGAGCGGATCTGATGGCCGAGACGCGCGTCTACACCGAGACCGAGCGGATCGCCGTCGCGCAGGCCTACATCGACGCATTGGTGTCGCACGACGCCGAGGGCGTGGAGTTCGCGCCGGACTGCACCCGGGTGGAGGTCGGTCTGAAGACTGGCTTTTCGGGAAATCATTTGCGGCGCAGCTTGAATCGCGCACTTCAATATCGTGTCATCGCGTCGATCACCACGCCCGAATACACCGTGACAGGCGACGAGGTCCGTGCCCGCTTCGACCTCGTGACCAGGCCCTCGCTCGCCGGACGACGGGTGGGTGCTCACCTCGACGAGGTATTCGTTATCCCCGAGCAGGACGGAAAAATCCATCACATCCGGGCCGGCATCCGCCCGTTCATCGTCCGATAGCCAAACCAGCCGAGATGCCCAAGCCGCCGCCGCGTCACCTGAACAAGCGGTCCACCGACGTCGTCATCAAGTGGATGTCCCGCGCGAACGCCTGGCTCTACAAGCGGTCAGGCGGAAAGCGGGGAGCGACTTTCGAGAAGGCGCCCGTCGCGCTGCTGACGACGACCGGGCGCAAGACGGGGCAGCCGCGCGTCAGCCCGCTGTTGTTCCTCGAGGACGGTGATCGCGTGATCGTCGCGGCGTCCAAGATCGGCAGCGAGAAGAACCCGATGTGGTATCTGAACCTGAAAGCCGATCCGAGGGTGCAGGTGCAGATCAAGGCCGACGTGCGCGAGCTGCGAGCACGCGATGCGACCGAAGCGGAACGCAGCACGTATTGGCCACGCCTGGTGCAGATGTACCCGACCTTCGAGGATTACCAGTCGTGGACGGATCGGCAGATCCCGATCGTGGTGTGCGAGCCGAATGTCAGCTGAATACGACTTGCACTTCTATTTCGATCCGGTCTGCCCATTCGCGTGGATGACGAGCAAATGGGTGCGCATGGTCGCGGCTCAACGCGACTACAGCGTGGACTGGCGTTTCATCTCGCTGCGGATCCTCAATGAGAACGTCGACTACGCGGCACACTTTCCGCCCGAGTACGAAGCTGGACACACCGCGGGCCTGAAGCTCCTGCGGGTCGCGGCACGGGTGCGCGCCGAGCGGGGGCGCCGGGCGGTCGGGCCCTTGTACGAGGCGTTCGGCGCACAGATTTTCGACACCGCCCGCCTGGAGAAGCTGGCTGCCGCCGATCAGGCCGCGCGATACCTGGTGGACGCCGCGCTTGAAAAGACCGGGCTCGCACCTGATCTGGCCGAGGCGCTGGACGATACTGCTTTGGACGACGTGATCCGCTCGGAAACCGAAGAGGCGCTTGCGTTGACGGGCCGCGATGTCGGCACGCCGATCCTGCACTTCCAGCCGCCGGGCGGGACGTCGTTCTTCGGTCCGGTGATCAGCCGTCTCCCGAGCGACGACGACGCCGTCCCGTTGTGGGATCACGTCATCGCGCTGGCGGGGTTTGCCGGTTTTGCCGAGATCAAACGCAGTCTGCGCGAGCGACCTCAACTCGCGGCCTTCGGCGTTGACCCCGAAACAGTTGGGAAAGAAGAGGACTGGCACGGCGGCAGCCGTCGCAAGGAGAAGTGACGACCGACCGCCTATGCGCCGAACACCGGGACCGGCGGACGGGCCTTGGCAAGAAGCTCGGCGACCACCGGTCCGAGCTCGGCCGGCTCCCAGCGGGCACCCTTGTCGACCTGCGGGCCATGCGCCCACCCCTCGGCGACGCGCACGACGCCCCCTTCGACCTCGAACATCTTGCCGGTGATGTCGCGTGACTCGACACTACCCAGCCACACCACCAGCGGCGAGACATTCTCCGGCGCCATGGCGTCGAAGTCGGCGTCCTGCGTCGACATCATCTCGGCGAAGACGGTCTCGGTCATCCGGGTACGGGCCGACGGCGCAATGGCGTTGACGGTGACGCCGTAACGGCCCATCTCCGCGGCGGCGACCAGGGTCATCGCCGCGATGCCCGCCTTGGCCGCACTGTAATTTGCTTGTCCCACACTGCCTTGCAGGCCAGCACCGGAGCTGGTGTTGATGATCCGGGCGTCGACGGACTTGCCTTCCTTGGACAGCCCGCGCCAGTACGCGGCGGCGTGCCGCATCGTCGCGAAATGACCTTTGAGGTGAACGGCGATGACGGCGTCGAACTCCTCCTCACTGGTGTTCGCGAACATCCGGTCACGAACTATGCCTGCATTGTTCACCAGTACGTCCAGACCGCCGAAGGTGGTGACGGCGGTCTGGACCAGGCCCGCGGCCTGCTCCCAGTCGGCGACGTTGGCTCCGCTCGCGACGGCTTCTCCACCGGCAGCGGTGATCTCGTCGACGACGCCCTGTGCCGCACTGCCTCCCCCGGCCGGGGAACCGTCCAATCCCACACCGATGTCGTTGACCACCACGCGCGCGCCTTCGGCGGCGAACGCCAACGCGTGAGCCCGGCCGATACCGCCGCCCGCACCCGTGACAATGACCACACGGCCGTCGACCAATCCCATATCTGTTGTCTCCCTTGCGTAGTTGATCGCAGCTAGTTGATTGCGGTGGTGGTGGCCAAGTAAGACGGGGGCTCGCCACCGCCGTGCACTTCCAGCGATGCGCCACTGATGTAGGACGCCGCGTCGGACGCCAGGAACGCAGCGGCCCAACCGACATCCGCCGGTTTGGCCAGCCTGCGAAGTGGCACGTTCTTCGAGATCGCGGCGATCGAATCGGCATCGCCGTAGAAGAGTTCCGATTGCTCGGTCTCGACCATCCCGACGACCACAGAGTTGACCCGTACCTTCGGCGCCCACTCCACCGCGAGCGTGGTTGTGATGCTTTCGATGCCTGCCTTGGCCGCCCCGTAGGCGACGGTTCCCGGCGTCGGGCGTCGGCCGCTGACGCTGGCGACGTTCACGATGGACCCCCCGTCGTCCTGGTCTTGCATGACGGCGTTGGCATGAGTTGAAACCGACAGCGGCCCAAGAAGATTGAGCTGGATAATTTTGGTGCTGAACTTCGCCGACGCGTCTGCGGCCGGTACGTACGGCGAACCACCGGCGTTGTTGACCACGACATCGAGGCGGCCGTGGCCCGCGACGATGGCATCGATCAGGCTTTTGACGGAATCGTCGTCTCGGACGTCACAGCTGTGGAACTCGAAGGGCAGGCCCTCGACCGGCCGCCGGGCACACGTCACCACAGTGGCACCCTGTGCGGCAAAGACAGCGCTGATCCCGGCGCCGACTCCTCGCACACCGCCGGTTACCAGCACCACCTTGCCGGAGAGCCCGAAATTGAGGGGAAGCCCTGGGCCGGCGTCGGTCACTGTGCTAGCTTACCAAGCAAGTGCTTGCTTAGGTAGCGACCCCAGGAAGTCCCATGACTATCACGTCCACCACTGTCGAGCCCGGCATCGTCGCCGTCACCGTCGACTATCCGCCGGTCAACGCAATTCCGTCCCGCGGGTGGTTCGAACTCGGCGACGCGATCACGGCTGCCGGCGTGGACACCGACACCCACGTCGTGATCCTTCGCGCCGAGGGCCGTGGCTTCAACGCCGGTGTCGACATCAAAGAGATGCAGAAAACCGAGGGCTACACCGCGCTGATCGATGCGAACCGCGGCTGCTTCGCCGCATTCCGCGCGGTCTACGAGTGCGCGGTTCCGGTGGTCGCGGCGGTGAACGGGTTTTGTGTGGGCGGCGGGATCGGGCTGGTGGGCAATGCCGACGTGATCGTCGCGTCCGACGATGCCACCTTCGGTTTGCCTGAGGTGGAGCGAGGCGCACTGGGCGCGGCAACTCACCTGTCTCGCCTTGTTCCGCAGCACATGATGCGACGGCTGTTCTTCACCGCGGCAACCGTCGACGCCGCGACGCTTCACCACTTCGGATCCGTTCACGAGGTCGTTCCCCGCGCCGAGCTCGAGGAGGCCGCGTTGCGGGTGGCCCGCGACATCGCAGCGAAGGACACCCGGGTGATCCGGGCGGCCAAGGAGGCGCTCAATCTCATTGACGTGCAACGGGTGAACTCGAGCTACCGGATGGAGCAGGGTTTCACGTTCGAACTCAACCTCGCCGGTGTGTCCGACGAGCACCGGGACGCGTTCGCCGGAACCTCGAAGGGCGACACCAAGTGAGCGACAAACGCACCACGCTCGAAGAGGTGGTCGCAGAACTGCAAAGCGGCATGACGATCGGTATCGGCGGCTGGGGATCGCGGCGCAAACCGATGGCGTTCGTACGGGCCATCCTGCGCACTGATGTCAAAGACCTGACCGTCGTCACCTACGGCGGACCGGACATGGGGCTGCTCTGCTCGGCGGGCAAGGTCCGTCGCGCCTACTACGGTTTCGTGTCGCTGGATTCCCCGCCGTTCTACGATCCGTGGTTCGCGCACGCGCGCACCTCCGGATCGATCGAAGCCCGCGAGATGGACGAGGGCATGCTGCGGTGCGGATTACAGGCGGCCGCGCAACGGTTGCCATTCCTGCCGATCCGCGCGGGGCTTGGCAGCGATGTCCGCGCATTCTGGGGTGATGAGCTCAAGACCGTGACATCCCCATATCCGACCGAAGGCCGCCACGAGGAGCTCATCGCGATGCCCGCGCTGACATTGGATGCGGCATTCGTCCACATGAATCTGGGTGACGCACAAGGAAATGCGGCCTACACGGGGATCGACCCCTATTTCGACGACCTGTTCCTGATGGCCGCGAGCAA
>JAVHWG010000251.1:0-2555 GCA_032159965.1 Mycobacterium sp. | reverse complement strand
GGTCATCGCGGCACCTCTCCGACAGACGTCTTCCCGACAAAGGTGTGGACGACGTTGTGTTCCCAGCCTGGCATGGTTTCACTACGCACATCGGTGAATCCGGTCTCGGACATCCGGCGCCGGAATCGACCGGCCCCGTCGAAGGCCAGCACGCTGCGCCACAGGTGCCGATACAGGGTGGTGCTTCGGGTTCGCCACCAGCCGGCGGGAATGATGATGCTCCAACACACCGCGTGCCAGATCCGGGTGGCGGCGCGGGAGTCACGCACCGAATACTCGTGCACCGCCAGCGTTCCGCCGGGCCGCAGCAGGGTGCCGAAGGTGCGCAGCTGGGTATCCGGATCGGCTAGGTTGCGCACCAGATAAGCCGCCAGGATGCCGTCGAATGGTCCGGTGATGCCGTGTTCGTGGAGGTCCTCGATGCGGGTGTGCACAAACCGGACCGACGACGGCCACGATTTCGCTTGTGCCGCTTGCAACATGCCCCGTGCCGCGTCCACCGCCACGATCTCGGCCTCCGGAGCCGCGGCCAGCAGTGCGGCCGTCGATGCACCCGTTCCGCAGCCGGCGTCGAGCAATCGCAGTCCTCGGCCGCGATCGGGCAATTCCATGCGGCTCACCGAAAGCCGCAAATTGCTGTGATAACCCGGATTAGCGCCGACCAGCCGGTCGTAGGCGTCCGCGCCGACGTCGAACGCATCCGGCACGTCGCGGCGCGCCAGTCCTGATTTCTTCATGACGGCCGGCCCGTATGTTGGCGCTCCCATAACAACAGCACCCCGGTGACCATGGCGAAACCGAACAGGAAGTCCTCGACGGGGATGTCGAACGGGAATCGCAGCCCGCTGGTTTGCGGCTCGTTGTATATCACGATGGGTGCGCTCAACTTGGTCAGCCAGCCGTCGACTGGAACCTGGAAGCCGAGCACGATCACCATCGACAACCAGTAGGCCGGCCGGCGAAACAGGCCGGTGTGCAACACCGTGAACTCCAGCGCGCACACGGCCAACACCGAAATCACCGCAGGCAGTGTGTATCCAAGCCCTGTCATCGGCGCTTGCTCCAGTCCAGGATCGTGGTCACGGCGTTGTAAGTCAGCAAGCCACACAAGGGAATTATCACGAAGAACAGCACCTCCTCGATGGGGATATGCGGGGGTATCTCGATACCGGTGATGTATTGGTCGTTGTATTTCCAAACCCGGGCCGCGATCGCCACCGCATCCCACACCAGAAACACCACCGCCACCGGCAGTACCGCGCGCGCGACGCGACGGGCTTGGCGGTAGACGCCGGGCCCGAAGATTTCCAGCGGAGCCGTGATGGCCAGGCACAAGCCGAGCACGATCAGATATTGCCAGCGGTCGCTCACGCCGCGCCGGACCTTCGATGCTCGGGCTGAGTCCGGCGGACTCGCCAGGACTGAAAAAGGGCATTGCCCGCGACTTGCAGACGACGCGTAGTGCCCACGGTGGCACGCTGACTGAACACTGAAAAGTCGCTGTCCTCAATGCGATTCAAGATCTCCGAGTATAAGGTCAAGGCGGTTGCCACGCAGGGCCGCGACCGCGGCGCCAGCATGGCCACCCCATCGGTGGCGAATCGGTAGATTTCCCGCGTGGTTGCGTGCTGTGCGGCCAGCGCGTCGCGGACCCGCGCGTCGGTGTAGCGACGATCGTGACACCACATCAGCAGGTCGCGATCCACGCCATGCGCGGCAAGTTCGTCGGCCGGCAGATAGATCCGATTGCGCATCAAATCCTCGTCGACGTCGCGCAGGAAATTGGTGAGCTGAAAGGCGCGGCCCAACGCGGCGGCGTACGGTGCGGCCTCGTCGTTCTCGGTGACGGTTCCCAGCACCGGAAGCATTTGCAGGCCAATGACTTCGGCCGAGCCACGCATGTACCGGTTGAGGGCGGTCCGGTCCGGATAGTCGGTGATGGTGAGATCCATGCGCATGGAGGCGAGGAAGTCGTCGAACAGGTCTGCCGGAATCTCGTAGCGGGCGATGGTGTTGTGGACCGCCGCCAGGACCGGCTCATCACAATGTTCCCCGCCGGCGAAGAACTTTTCAGACAACCGCTGAAGGCGTTCGGCCCGTGCGTCGACGTTGAGGTTCGGATTGAACTCGTCGAGGATGTCGTCGGCGTGGCGGGCGAAGGCATACAGCGCGTGGACGGCCGGACGTTGGTCAGGCGCGAGCAACCTGGTGGCCAGGAAGTAGGTGCGGCCGTTTTCGGCGGCGATCTTTCGGCACGACCGATATGCCGCGCGCAGGCGTGGCGCGTCGATGCCGGCGGCGTCCAATTCGGTGCGGATCATGACGATCGGGCTTTCATATCTTGAATCCTGGACGACTTGTCAAGCATCCCGGTGATGCGGTCGGCGGCCAACTTTCCAGAGATCAGCGTGGTCGGAACACCAACTCCGGGCACAGTCGACGACCCGGCCAGCACCGCGTTCTCGATGCCGCGGATGAGGTTGGCAGGCCGGAACGGGCCGGTCTGCCCGAATGTGTGGGCGAGCGCGAACGGTGAGCCGGCCGCCATGCCCTGG
>JAVHWG010000536.1:0-4219 GCA_032159965.1 Mycobacterium sp. | reverse complement strand
GGGGCCGAAGCCGCCGCCTACGAGCGGGGAAGGCCGTCGTATCCACCCGAGGCGATCGACTGGCTGTTGCAGCCCGGAGCCCGGGACGTGCTCGACCTCGGGGCAGGCACCGGAAAGCTGACCACGCGATTGGTGGAACGCGGGCTGTCGGTGGTGGCAGTCGACCCGATACCGGAAATGCTTGAGGTGCTGAGCAGTTCGCTTCCCGACACGCCCGCACTGCTGGGCACCGCCGAGGAGATACCCCTTCCCGACGACAGCGTCGACGCCGTGCTCGTCGCGCAGGCCTGGCACAGGTTCGATCCCGCACGTGCGGTGGCCGAGGTGGCGCGGGTGCTGCGGCCCGGCGGCCGGCTCGGGCTGGTCTGGAACACCCGCGACGAGCGGTCGGGATGGGTGCGCGAACTCGGCGAGATCGTCGGCCGCGAGGACGATCCGTTCAACGAACGCGTTGCCCTGCCCGAACCATTCGCCGATCTCGAACGCCATACCCTGGAATGGACGAATTACCTGACGCCGCAAGCGCTTATCGATCTGGTCGCATCGCGCAGCTACTGCATCACCTCTCCTGCAGACGTCCGGAAGCGAACGCTTGGACAGGTGCGGACACTGCTGTCCACCCATCCGGCGCTGGCGAGCGCGACGGGTCTGGCGCTTCCGTATGTGACGGTCTGCATCCGGGCCACGCTGGCAGGCTGACGCGATCTCGGCACGGTAGTGTCCGTCGGCGTGGTCGCCAGACTTGCAATCGTCCTCGCCCCGCTGTTGATCGCACCTGCAGTCGGGTGCTCGTCTGCTGAGCAGTCCTCATCGCCGCACATGGACCTAACCTTCGACGGCAAAGAGGTCGAACTCGCCGGCCCCGCGCACTGCATGGGCGATGACAAGTACCTCATGATCTCCACGACAGTCGCCGGAACAGGCGGTGACGTCATCGCCAGCCTCGACACCTCGCCCGGCCTCGCAGTGCAGTCGGTGTCGATCAACGGGGTGGACGGAGACGCTCGGTATTTCTGGGAGACGACGTCCACTGCAGGCGAAGCCATGACAGCCACCAAAGACGGAAACACAATCACGGTTCGCGGCCGGATACACCAGACCAAGGACGCCAACGTCAAGAAGAGCGTCGAGATCGTTGCGTCGGGTTGTCCCGCCGGTTCTGTCCAGAATGGCCATTCTAGCCACAGCGGCTAGAATGGCTGGATGGCTACATCACCCCCAGCTGTGCGCGCAAGCGGCTCATTGCTGACCTTCCGTAACCGTGCAGGCGATCTCGTCGACCTGCCCACCGTGGCGGCCACACAGTTCAAGAACGAGTTCGGTGCGATTTTCGAACAAGCCACGGCCAACGGCGCCGTCGCCATCACCAAGCACAACACGCCCCGTGCGGTGCTGCTCTCGATTGCGGAGTTCCAAGCACTCACCAGCGCAAGCGAACCCGCGCTAGACGAGCTGACCGAGCGCTTCGACGAGCTGTTGGTGCGTATGCAGACCACCAAGGCGAAGACCGCGATGGCTGATGCGTTCGGCGCCTCACCGCAGCGGCTCGGCCGTGCGGCGGTCAAGGCAGCAGCCAAGCCGGCAGCCAAAAAAGCCAAGCCGAAACGACGGCCCTGACCGCACGCCTGTACGTGCTCGCCGGCGTCAACGGCGCGGGCAAGAGCAGCATCGGCGGCGCGATGTTCCGCGCTACAGGCGCCGACTACTACAACCCCGACGAAGCCGCGCGGGAGATGATCGCGGCGAATCCCGGTCTGGACCAGACAAAGGCGAACGCCGCCGCCTGGCGACAGGGCAGGCGGCTTCTGGAGCGCGCGATCGCCGAGAAGCTCGACTTCGCATTCGAGACGACGCTGGGCGGGACCACGATCGCGCGACTGCTCGTGGACGCCGGCGCACAGGGAGTCGAGGTGCGCGTCTGGTATGTCGGGCTGGACAGCCCCGAGACACATATCGCCCGGGTTCGCCACCGCGTGCAGACAGGCGGCCATGACATTCCCGAGACCACGATCCGGCGTCGATGGCAGCACAGCCGCAAGAACCTGGTGAAGCTGCTGCCGGCGCTGACCGAACTGCGCGTGTACGACAACTCCGCCGACGCCGATCCCGCCGCCGGGAACCCGCCACATCCGGTGCTCGTGTTGCACGTCGACCGCGGCAAAATCGCCGGACCTGCCGATCTCTCGTCGACGCCGCAGTGGGCGAAGCCCATCGTCGCTGCCGCGCTGTCACTGTGACCGCTAAGCGCTGATACCGCACCACCGGCGCAGCGCCGCATGCAGGCGGTCACGGTCAGCGCCCTCGAATTCGTCTGCGGCCCAGGCAACGTAGCCGTCAGGCCGGAGCAGTAATCCGTGCGCCGGTTCGCCGGTGATCGTGGCGACGACAGAATCCACCCGGTGCGCCCAACCCTGCGCCGCACCGGCGACGTCACCCCCGGACATGTCGAGGAGCACGGATCGGCCGGCATGCAGCAGGCTCGCGACGCGCCTTCCGTCGTCCAGAGTCAGGTCGGGCACCAGCCGTCCCGCCAGCCGGTGATGGTCGCCGACGTCGTAGCGGACATCGGACCCCGCAAGCAGATTCGCCATATGTTCGGCCGCGGCCGGAATTTGGATGAGCTCGGCGAAAAGTGTTCGCAATGCTGCTACCTCGGGCCCGGCCGCCATCAGCGCGGTCTGCGACGACGACTGCATCATCACCCGCTCGCCCACTGGATACCGCTCGCTCTGGTAGGTGTCGAGCAGACCCGACGGTGCCCATCCGTTGACCGTGGCGGCGAGCTTCCAGCCGAGATTCACCGCGTCCTGAAGGCCCAGATTGAGACCCGGACCTCCCATCGCTGAATGAACGTGCGCCGAATCTCCGAGGAGCAGAACGTTTCCCACGCGATAGCGTTCGGCCTGGCGGGTGTTCATCCCAGCCATACGCCGCAGCGCGTGCGGCCCATCGCCTTCTGGTGGGAGCAGCGGCAGATCGACGCCGAGCACACGCCGCGTACTGTCGCGGAGCTCCTCGAGGGTCAACGGGTCCGAGTCGTCGGGCATGGTTTGCTGGCCGTACTCGACGGTGCCGACCATCTGGCGGTCCTGCTCGAACGCTGCGTAGATGAAGGTGCCGTCGTCGAATCTGTTGTGGCCGAAGTGCAGTGGACCCAGACCGGGAACGTCGAGGCCCCCGTCCGGGCCGCGCAGGTCGTCGGGAACGCGCACGTGCGCCAGCCGGGCAACGACATCGGACGTGTATCCCGGGAAGTCGACCCCGACGCGCTTGCGCACCGGGCTTCGTCCGCCGTCGGCGCCGACCAGGAAAGCGGCGTCCAAGGTGTACACACCCTCGGGGGCCGTCACCGTCACCGCGACGCCATCCGAACCTGACTGCAGGTCGGTGAATTCATGTCCCCAGCGGACCTGGACCCCCAGATCGCGGGCACGCTGATCCAGGAGGCGCACCAGCTTCGGCTGCGGAAGCATCAGGGCGTACATCGGGTTGTTGGCAACGCCGCCCAACGGCACGCGCATGCCTGAGAAGATCCATTCGTAGACAGGTTGCGGAGGTTCGTCCAATCCGGTGAACTCTCTATATAGCCCCCGCATGTCCAAGAGCCGAACTACCTGTCCCACAAGGCCGTTGGCTTTGGGATCCAGGCTCGGCTCGGGCAGCTGCTCGAGCACGACGGGCTGGACGCCGGCCAGCGCGAGCTCACAGGCCAGCATCAGACCGTTGGGGCCGGCCCCCGAGATGACGACGTCGGCGTGTTCATTGGGCACTGTCGCATTCCGCACTGTCGCCATGGAAGCGAGCCCGGCTGTCGACCCTCAGCGCGTGCCGAGCGGGTCGATGGTCCATGCGATGCGGACCACCGCCGCGCTGACCACCGCCATCGTCGCGAAGTCGGTGACGCGGCCGCGCACCGCGAGCAGACCCGCCCGGCTGTCGGACAGCATGAGGCGCAACGCCGCCGCCACCCCGACGCCAATACCGAGCAGCAGCGAACCCCGGCGCCAGTAGTCGGTGACGATCAGCCCGAACGCGACGAAGAAGATCGCGAAGACCACCAGGATCGGCCACTCATTGGTGACCACCCGGCGGGTGGCGCTGACAGGGTTCACGGGCCCAGTTCCGCCCGCTCGACGACGTTGGTCAGAAGAAACGCCCGCGTCAACGGGCCGACACCACCCGGGTTCGGCGACACGTGCCCGGCAACCTCCCACACGTC
>JAVHWG010000192.1:0-4335 GCA_032159965.1 Mycobacterium sp. | reverse complement strand
GCGGGACCCGCGACGTAGGCCTGCACCCCGGCTGGAGCCTGGGTTTCCTTGATCACGTTCCGAACGGCCTGGACGCCCTCGTTGGCCAACGTCTGGCCCTGCTCGCCCGCGAGGTTGAGCATCACGTACGCGGCCTTGCCGTCGGTGCTCTGCGCGCCTGCTGCAGTAAGCGTGTCGCCCCAGAAGTCCTGGATGTGCTGGATGTGCTCGGGGTCCTGGCGCAGCTTGCGGATGATCTCGTCGTAGTACTCGTGTGCATCGGGTCCGAGCGGTTGCTGACCCTCGATCACGACCATGATCGTGCTGTTGGTGTTGAACTCCTTGAAGTTGCTACCCATCAACTTCATGGCCTTCATCGATGGCGCGTCCTCGGGAGCCATTGGCGCGGAGTGCAACTCGCCGACAACCTCGAGCTGCGGCGCGGCCACGTTCACCACGACGGCGAACGCTATCCAGAACAGGATGATCGGCACCGCGAGGATGCGAAGCATGCGGGGAAAGAACGGCCGCCCTTCCCGAGCCGCGGCCTCGGCCGCGGGCAACGTGTGGGTCATGCCGACTTCACCAGGCAGTAGGTTTGGGCTTGGACCCCATCGGCTGACTGCTCCTCACGAACGGTTCCATTCACTGTGACGCGGCATCCAATCTGGTCGCCGTCGGTGCGTGCCATGAGGCTGGCGCTGACCGACGGCAACGTCGTCGACAAGGTGACCGACCACGGAAGGGGCACGTTGACCGTGTGCAGGACGACGTCCGGGTCGAAGTAGCTGATTTGTGCGGTGCTGCCGGGTGCGCCGTACACGTCATAGACCATGACCTTCGGATTGAACGGCACGATCTCGATGCCGGCACCCGCTCCCGCGTTGAGGTCGCCCGAGCCGAACTGCCGATGTAGACGCGACACCACGAGGCCCGAGACCGCCAGCACGACGATCAGTACCAGCGGGATCCAGAGGATCTTCACCGCGCGTCTCACCCGACTGTCGTGCTTCACCCCAGGACCGCCGTTTCGTCTGAAGGACAGTCGGCACTCTCGACGAGCCGACGGAGCACGGGAAATGCGACCTGTGCAGAGAGTTTCAACGCGCACTGCTCTTCCTGCGTCAGCGTCGCCATCAGCGCTTGCAGACGTTCCCGTCGGAGTCGCTTGCGGTCGTTGAGCAGCGCCTGTCCCGGCCCGGTGATGCCGATGAGGGTCGCGCGCCCGTCGTCGGGGTCGGCCAGCCTGGCCACCAGGTCGACCCGCTCGAGGCGCTGGATCAACTGGGTCATCGATGGCTGGCTCACGCCTTCCCTGGCTGCCAGCGTGGTCAGCCGGATGGGCCCTTCGCGACACACCCTGTTCAACACGAATGCAGCGGACGCGCTGAGCTCCGCACGGTCACTGAGGAAGCGCACCGTCAGGTCCATCGCCTGATCGAGGAGGTCGCCGACGCATTCGCTGACGTCGCAATCGATCGGCTCAAACTCCACTGCGTACATATATCACGCGCACTATGTAGCAGCAATCAGAGGACGTAACCGGTGATGCCACAGCGACTTCACAGCCTTGCCGGTGGAAGCGTCATCGAGGGCTTGAGGCACCCGTCTACGCACGAAATCACCTTAAATGCAAGACATTCCGCCGCGCGTCGGTCGTCGTTCGTAACCGAGTCCCGTCGGCAGCGCGTTCCGAACTATATACGTGAGACTATGTATCCGTCCGTCGCACGGGCCGTCTGGCGAAGCTAGGCTTTGTCGATGGCCGATGCGAAGCCCGGTGCGCCGTTTCTCGACCCCGCGGCGGGCGAGCCCGACGTGACCGATCCCGTCGAGCTGCGTGCGCACCGACAACGTCGACTTGCGTTGGCATACCGCCTTTTCGGTGCGATGGGCTGGGGCTCACTTGGCGACGGCCACATCACGGCCCGCGATCCCGAACGGACCGACTGCTTCTGGCTTGGTCGCTACGGCGTGCCGTTCAAGTTCATGACCCCCGACGATCTCGTGCTGGTTCGTCCCGACGGCACCGTGGAGGGCGGTGGCCACATCAACGTCGCGGCCTATTACATCCATGCGCCGATTCACGAGGCCAGGCCCGCCATCGTGGCCGCCGCCCATTGCCATACGCCCCATGGGACGCCGTTCTCGGCCACCGTCACCAAGCTGGAGCCGATCTCGCAGGAGGCGTGCGCGTTCTTCGACGACCACGAGATCTTCGACGACGAGGAACTCGACATCCGGTCCACCGGTGGCGGCAAGCGCATCGCGGCGGCCATGGGCGGCACGCGCGCGGTGATCCTGCGCAACCACGGGTTGCTGACGGTCGGCGCCTCGGTTGACGCCGCGGTGGGCTACTTCCTTCTGATGGAGCGCTGCGCGGAGGTACCGTTGAAAGCCCCTGGCGCACAGGCGATTAGCGCTGAGTCCGCGCGCCGCGTCCACGCGGACTTCGATGAGGTGGCTGCCTGGCAGGTCTTCCAGTGGGCCCAGCGGACCCACATACCCGACGTTGGCTAGGACGTGCGGCGGCGCCGCAGGAACGGATCGGTCAGCGACGGCGGCAGGTATCCCTGATCGGTGCTCGAGACCGTGGTGCCCGGAGGAACGATCTCGTCGATCTGGTCGAGGACGTCGGTGCTGAGCTTGACGTCGGCGGCGCCGAGCTGCGATTCCAGGTGTGCCATGGTGCGGGGCCCGATGATCGGCGCGGTGACCGCGGGATGCTGCATGACGAATGCGATCGCGAGGTGGATCAGCGGGAGCCCGGCATCGTCGGCAAGCCGCCCGAGCGCGTCCACGACGTCGAGCTTGCGCTGGTTGTCGGGATTCGACATGTCGAATCGGCCGGGCATGCGTGCGCGGCGATTGGACTCGGGTAGCTCCTTGTCCCTGCGGTAGCCCCCGCTGAGCCAGCCTCCCGCCAACGGGCTCCACGGCAACACGCCCATCCCGTACTCCTCGGCAACCGGAAGGACGTCGGCCTCGATTCCTCGCACCAGCAGCGAATACGGTGGTTGCTCGGTGACGAACCTGCCGAGTCCGCGCCGTTCGCTGACCCATTGCGCCTGGACCATCTGATGGGCGGGGAACGTGGAGGATCCGAAGGCACGGATCTTGCCCTGCCGCTGCAGATCGGTCAGCGCACCGAGGGTTTCCTCTACGTCGGTCTGCGGATCGGGCCGGTGGACCTGATAGAGGTCGATCCAGTCGGTGTTCAGCCGGCGCAGGCTGTTCTCGACCTCGGTGATGATCCAGCGCCTCGAGATCCCGCGCTTGTTCGGATCCGCCACGGTGCCCATCGGCGCGTCGAGCGGAACGCCCATGGGTCCCCAGACCTTCGTCGCGAGCACCACGCCGTCGCGCTTGCCGCCCGCGAGCGCCTTGCCGACGATGACCTCCGATTCACCCTGCGAGTACACGTCGGCGGTGTCGATGAAGTTGATGCCCGCATCGAGCGCGGCATGGATGGTGGCTACCGAACTCTCGTGGTCGCGGTCGCCCCACGCGCCGAACATCATGGCGCCGAGGCATAGTGGGCTGACTTGAATTCCGGTTCGTCCGAGGCTGCGGTATTCCATGGCTTCGAACGTACGCCCGCTGCCACGGCGCATTCCAAGCTCATCGGACTCGTCTCGACGCCCTCGAGTTGCGCCGGGCTCACACTAGTTTGGTAGCTACCGACCTGGCGCTCGTAGAGGCAGCCAATCGATTTTTCCGGTACGCCAACCCATTCGGCCAAACCGCCGCGTCAATAATTACCAGCGGCTACGGTTGCCGGGGGCGCGGGCCGCCGCGGCTGACACCCGACGACGTGAGTGGGAACATGACAAGCAACAGGTATGTCTTCGCAGGGGCGGTCTTCGCCATCGGCCTCGCCGCGACCGCCTGCGGAGGCAATTCGGGGACGACCGCTACGGTCACGCAGACCGTCTCGGCAAGCTCGTCGGCGGCCACCACTACTGCGGCCAGTCGCACGACGTCGGCGTCGTCCTCGGCGGAATCGTCATCGTCGGCCGCCGCGAGCGGGGACGTGAAGTCGCTGATCCCGACGCCTGCGAACACCTCCCGAACGGATGGTCCCGACTCGATTCACGACGGCGGTACGCACCTGCACTTCGCGGTCAACGGCTCGCCCAACGACGTCATGAATGCCTACAAGACCGCGCTGGAAGGCCAAGGCTGGCAGGTGACGGTCGAGCGTTCGGGTGGAGGCGGCGGAGGCGGCGGCGCTAGCTATACCGGAACCAACGGCGGCGCCTTCGGCGTCTTCAACGGCGGTGGCTACGGCAGCAACACGGACATCAATTCGTGTGCCTGGCCGTCGAAGCCGTCGAACACCAAGTGTGGTGAGGA
>JAVHWG010000527.1:0-4653 GCA_032159965.1 Mycobacterium sp. | reverse complement strand
TCGGCGGGCTTTGCCTCGGCCGGCGCCGCGGCAGCGGAGCGCTCCTCCAACTCCTTTGCGGCCGTTCCCTTTTCGGGCAGCGTCACGGTGCTGGTGTCGAGGGCGGCGAGGAGCAACTGAGCCACGTCGAGGACCTCGATACCCTCGCCCTTGCCCTCGTCCTTGCGGTCGGTCAGACCGTCGGTCATCATCACCCGGCAGAACGGGCATCCGGTTGCGATTTTGGCATCGCCGGACACCGTCATCAGTGCCTCGTCGACGCGCTCGTGGTTCACCCGCTTGCCGATGTGCTCTTCCATCCACATCCGTGCCCCGCCGGCGCCGCAGCACAGACCCGTCTCGGCGTGCCGCGGCATTTCCTTGAGCACTGCGCCTGAGGCGCCGACCAGTTCGCGGGGCGCCTCGTACACCTTGTTGTGGCGGCCGAGATAGCAGGGGTCGTGGTAGGTGACGTCCTGAGTCACCGGTGCGACCGGTACCAGCTTCTTGTCGCGGACCAACCGGTTCAACAGCTGGGTGTGGTGCAGCACCGTGTAATTCGCGCCGAGCTGCTCGTATTCACGTCCGATGGTGTTGAAGCAGTGCGGGCAGGTGACGACGATCTTGCGGTCGACGGTCTCGACGCCCTCGAATACGCCGTTGATCGTCTCGACCGCCTGCTGCGCCAGTTGCTGAAACAGGAACTCGTTTCCCGATCGCCTGGCCGAGTCGCC
The DNA here is from genome assembly GCA_032159965.1 of Mycobacterium sp. Lineage (GTDB taxonomy): Bacteria > Actinomycetota > Actinomycetes > Mycobacteriales > Mycobacteriaceae > Mycobacterium. The sequence goes on along the minus strand of JAVHWG010000527.1, from coordinate 3,940 downwards.
ATTGCAGGTCTCCTCGGCGCCCAGCACCAGGTACTTGACGCCCGCGACCGCGAGCAGCTCGGCCACGGCCTTGGTGGTCTTCTTCGCCCGGTCTTCGAATGCCCCCGCGCAACCGACCCAGAACAGATACTCGTAGCCCACGAAGCTGTCGGCGTCGACACCGTAGACCGGCACGTCGAAGTCGACTTCACTGATCCAGTTGAGTCGGTCCTTGGCGTTCTGGCCCCACGGATTCGATTTGGTCTCAAGGTTTTTGAACAACACCGACAGTTCGGACGGGAACTCCGACTCCATCATCACCTGGTAGCGGCGCATGTCGATGATGTGGTCGATGTGCTCGATGTCCACCGGGCACTGCTCGACGCACGCGCCGCACGTGGTGCACGACCACAGCACGTCCGGGTCGATGACACCGAGCTGCTCCGCCGTGCCGACCAACGGCCGCGTCGCCTGCAACGGCGATGCGGCAGGCACCCGGCCGAAGCCAGACTCAGGAACGTGGTGTTCCTCGGCGTGCTTCTCCCCGCGCAGCTCGTCGCCGAGGCCGCCCTCGGGCGTGCTCTCAGTGGGAGTGACCTTCTCTTCGAGGATGTAGGGCGCCTTGGCCATCCAGTGGTCGCGAAGGTCCATGATCACGAGCTTCGGCGACAGGGGTTTTCCGGTGTTCCAAGCCGGGCACTGCGACTGGCATCGTCCGCACTCGGTACAGGTGGCGAAGTCGAGCATGCCCTTCCAGCTGAAGTCCTCGATCTTCCCGCGGCCGAGCAACGCGTCCTCCGGCGGATCCTCGAAGTCGATCGGCTTGCCGTCGTACTCCAGCGGCAGCAGCGGACCGGTCGCATCGGGAAGGCGCTTGAACGTCACGTTGAGGGGCGCCAAGAAGATGTGCAGGTGCTTGGAATTCAGCACGATCAGCAGGAAGAGCAGCGCCACCCCGATGTGCAGCAGCAGCGCGACCGTCTCAATCACCTCGTTCGCGGCGTGGGGCAGGTTCCCCATCAGCACGCCCATCCCGCGGGAGAAGAACGCACCCCACCCGTAGGGAAGGTTGCCCAGTGCCGCCGACGATCCACGGAACAGCGCGAACGTCCAGATGACGTTGAAGATCATGAAGAGAATCAGCCATGCCCCGCCCAGGTGGCTGCCGTAGAAGCGCGACGACCGGCCGTATTCCCTCGGCTCGGACCGCAACCGGATGATCGCGAACGTGGTGATGCCGCCGAGAACCGCGAGCGCGATGAAATCCTGCAGGAAGCCGAGGGCGTTCCACGTTCCGACGACCGGTATGTGGAAGATCGGATTGAAGAGAGTGCCGTAGGCCTCGAGGTAGACGGTCGCCAGGATGAAGAAGCCCCACATCGTGAAGAAGTGGGCCAGGCCGGGGATCGACCAGCGCAGCAACCGGGTCTGCCCGAAGACCTCCTTGATCTGCGTCCAGATTCGCGTACCGATCTCGTCGGTGCGGCCGCTTGCGGGCTGACCGGAACGGACGAGCTTGAAGAGCCACCAGACGCGGCGCGCGGCGAGCAGCAACACGATGGCGGTCATTCCCAGTCCCACCGCAAGCCTGATCACTGTTTGCGTTTCCACGCAGGCGCCTCCCAGCCTCGAAGTTACTCGCCGGTAATACAGGTCATGTTACTGACTGGTAACTTGCCCTCGTTGCCTGCTCATAGTGACATCAAGAACGTCCAGGGCGCGACCAAGGCTGTCCTAACCCCAATTTAAGGAGCGAAATGCGCCGCGCGGGCGGGGCGTCACCGCTGAGGAGCCAGCATCGCGCGCAGCATCGACAGCAATTCCGAGCGGGAGTCGGCCCCGAGGCGACGCCGAATGCGGGCCACGTGATGTTCGACGGTTTTTGCCGAGATGAAGAGCTGGCTGCCGATGTCGCGATACGGCAGCCCCTGGACCAGCAGTTCGGCGACTTCGCGCTCCCGCTCCGAGAGCCGCGCCGCAGGCGCACCCTGGGAGTCCGGTGTGACCGTGGTTGCTGACGGCTGGCTTGCCGGCTCGTTGTCGAGCGGAGCTGCCACCTTCAGGTCGCGGGCGAGCTGCAGCATCGCCCCCGCCACCCGGGCGTCGGGTGTCTGCAGCGCCGCCTGGCTGGCGAGCCGGGTGGCATCCCAGGTGTGACCGTACTCGGCCAGCCCGCGGGCCGCGGCGGTGACATCGCCGATCTCGACGTGCTTGGCGAGCACCCGTAGCCATGCGCGGCCGGCGCCGGCAAGCGCCTTCGCGAAGGCGCTCGAACCGGCTGCCGCGGTCAGCGCCTGCCCGTGCGGCGCCACCGCGTCGGGCGAGTTCGCGAGGATGCCGGCGTGTACGCCGGACCAATGCAGAGGGACCGACCACAGCGGCGGGTTGCCCAGGCGATCCAACAGCCCGAACGCCTCGTCGAGCGTGTGCTGCAGCCGGTCGACCTGGCGCAGGCGTGCAGCGACGATCCACAGCTCGCCAAGCGGCAACAGCGAGTACAGGTCGAGCGCGTACTCAGGGAGCACCTCCATCGCGGTGTACCAGTGCCGCTGCATCGCCCCGGAGTCGCCGGCCCGGCGGGCGATTCCTGTGCGCAGCGCGGCCGACCACAACGCGTCGCGTCGATGCAGCCCCGCATCGGCCGCCGTCGTCGAATCCCTGCCCGCCGTCAGCTCGGTGCCCGCCGCCGCGAGTTGACCGTCGAGCATCCGCACCCAGCCGAGCAGCAGACGGTGCCGGTGGACGAACAGCGCGTCGCCGCCGGACGCGACCGCGCGGCTGATCACACTGCGGGCGCGCACCGAATCGCCGCCGTGCAACGCGACCAGGGTGGCCAGCGCCGCCGGAGTGTCGGGTGCGGCGCCTCGCAGGACTCGATCGCCGGCCAGTGATTGCCCGAGCCGGCCGATCGCGACGGCGAACGGCTGATCGAGCGTGTCGATGAGGCCCTCGGCGAGGCTACGGGCGGCACGCGCGGCGATGGTCGGCGGACCGCTGTCGTGTCCACTGAACGATGCGCGGGCTGCAGCCGCGTCGCCGATGCCGAGCAGCACCACCGCGCCCGCCGCGCTGACCACCGCGTCCGATTGCGGACCGAGCCAACGGAACAGCTCGCCGGCCTGTCCCGAGTTGCCGTCGTGGGCGGCAATCGACGCGGCGATCCGGACGGCGGCGGCCCGCTCGCCGGAATCCGCGGAGGCCAGCAGGTCATCTGCGAGCCGGCCCGCTGTGGCGCAGTCGCCGCTGAGGGCCAATGCGTCGGCGAGTGGAGCGGTCAGCTGGGTGGCGCCTGCATCGACGGCCGCTCGGTACAGACGCACCGCGCGATCCGCCTGCCCAGCGGCCTGTAGTGCTTGAGCCGCAAGCACATCAGCCACACGCTGATCGCGCACCCCGTGCTCGGCAAGGCGGAGCGCCAGGTCCGCTGACAGCGTCGACATCTCTAATTGCGTTGTCAGTAAAGCTTTTTCGACATCACTATGCCGGGCGGGTCCCACGATCTGGGCGACGGCCCGATGGACCAATCGCAGGAACGGCTGGCTGTGTGATGGCTCCACGAGGCCGCTTCCTCGTGCGCTGTCGACCAGCCTTTGTGCCTCAGGTGCCGAAATCCTCATCACCGCTGCGACGTCCGCGGCACCTAGATCGGGGCTCAGCGAGGCGATGAGCAGCGCGTCCAACACGGCCTCGTCGACCGCGCGCAACCGGTCGATCAACGCGAAGCGCGCAGCGTGCGCGATCGCCACCGCCGGTGTGTCTCCCGCCAGCGGACGCTGCGCCCACTCGTCGGCGGTCTGGCGCAACGCGGCTTTCACCAGAAAAGGCAAACCTGCCGTCGCGCTCATCAGACCGCGGACCACATCAGCTGGGGGCGGGCCTCCGAGTGCGGCCGTGGCGATTCGGTGCAGTTCGTGAGTGGGCAACGGGCCCAGCACTATTGGCGGATTTTCTCGCTCGATCG
>JAVHWG010000097.1:0-3715 GCA_032159965.1 Mycobacterium sp. | reverse complement strand
CCATCAGCACCCCCCTTGTAGACCTCGCCGCCCTTCATCACGAAGCTGACATCGAGCAAGGTGGAGATGTCAGCCGACGGGTCGCCTGCCACCGCGATGATGTCCGCGAGGTAGCCGAGAGCCAGTCGGCCGAGCTCATCGTCAGCTTGGATCAGCTCCGCGCTTGTCACAGTCGCCGCGCGAAGCGCCTGCACCGGCGTCATTCCCCGATCCACCAACGCGCGCAACTCCTTTGCGTTCTGGCCGTGCGGGATCGCAGGGGCATCGGTGCCGCACGCGATCCGCACGCCCGCGGCAATGGCTTTGGGCAGCATCGCTTTCGCCTTCGGAAAGACCTCGGCAGCCTTCTTCTGCAATTCCGGTGCGGCCCTCTCGACCGCCAGCGCCTCGGTGAGATAGGTCGTGGACACCAGGAATGTGCCGTGGTCCACCATCATCTGAATCGTCTCGTCACTGGCGAGGAACCCGTGTTCGATGCAGTCGATACCGGCCCTTATGCACGCCCGGATCGCGCTGTCGCCGATGGCGTGCGCGGCGACCCGGATGCCGGCGCGATGTGCCTCGTCGGCGATGGCGACGAACTCTTCGTCCGAGTACTGCTGTGAGCCGGGTGCGGTGCTGTGTGACATCACGCCACCGGATGCCGACACCTTGATCACCTTGGCGCCGTGCCGGATCTGGTAGCGAACGCATGCCCGGACGTCGGGTACGCCGTTGGCGATTCCCTCGGCCACACTGAGCGGCATGATGCCGGGGGCCAGCCGCTGGAACACCGTCGGGTCCAGATGCCCTCCGTATGGCGTGACGGCATGCCCGGCGGGGACCACCCGCGGGCCGACGTGCCAGCCCTGGTCGATCGCCCGCTGCAACGCAACGTCCAGAAGATAACCGCCCGTCTTGACCATCAGCCCGAGGTTGCGCACCGTGGTGAAACCGGCCAACAGCGTCGTGCGCGCATTGACCGCGCCGCGCAGGGTCCGATAGGCGGGGTCGTCCTGCACACCGTGCATTGGCGAGGGCAAGCCGTCCGGACCACCCGGGCCGCCGATCAGCAGGTTGAGTTCCATGTCCATCAGCCCCGGCAACAGCGTCACATCGCCCAGGTCGATCTCCTGCGCCGCGTCCGGCACGGGCGCGTCGGGATCCATCGATGTGATGCGGTCGCCGTCCACCACGATCACTGCAGGAGAACGGATCTCGCCGGCGTCGACATCCAACCATCGAGCCGCTCGCAGAACCGTGCCCGATGGTCGCTCGGACAAGCCTCGCTCCGTGACGCTCACGGGTACGGCTCGACTACACAGTCGAGCGTCGACGCGCCCGAGTCCGGCACCCGCGGCTGCTTCCAGCATTCGACCGGAAAAGACACCATGATCATCGAATACAGCAGGTGTATCAGGTTGACCACGTCGTCGGGCATGTCGTCGAGTGCGAACTTGTCGCAGTAGGCGATCGCCTCCTCGGCGCGCGGCGTGATCGCGTCGTAGAACGCCTGCATCTCCGTCATCGAGCTGCTCAGCCGCTTGTCGTAGCGCTCGGTCTCGCTGGCCAGGCACCAGGCCGAAAAGCGTTCCAGGTCGGCGAATTCGGGCGGCAGCACGGGTGTCGTCATGGGCGTCACACCCCCGCGCTTTTGTAGTCGTCCACCCACGCCGCGGTCTCCTTATGGAAGTGGCGGATCAGTACCTCTTGGTCGTTGAGCAGAAACTCCGTGACCGCGCGTGACTCCACCATCGTCTGCGTCGCCTCGAGGGTGTTGGCGTCCTGCAGCCCGTATTCCTTGAACGACACCGCCGCCAGTTCCTGTGCGATGCGCTCCCGCGGACTGCGCGGTGCCGGGAAATACAGTGTGCCCTCGAAGATGTGGCTGTTGTACGATGTAGGCCAGTAATGGTACGTCAGATACCAGCCCTGGCCCCAGATGAGTATGACGAAGTTGGGGAACAGCTGGAACGAGTCCAGACCCCATGGATCACACTTGGCCGGGTTGAGTCCCGGCGGCATCGGACCGAGATCGGGTTTGTCCCACGGTCCGAACAAGCCGCTCTGGCAGATGTCCTCCATTGGCTTGCGCATCGCGGAGTCCATTTCCCACGCGCGAATTCCCGATGTGCTCACCAGACGGTGCGGACCGTCGATCCGATAGTGCGGCGCCTCGAAACCGGACTGCGCCGCCGCGGCCGAATACGCCGTCGGCGACTGGTTCGCATGCAATACGGGGGCATGGTAGAACTCCTGGAACGCGTCCATGTAAAGCTTCCAGTTCGCCTTGACCTCGGAGCGGTAGTACCACCGAGATGTCATGTCTGCGAACGGATACCCCTCCAGGCCCAGGACCATCGGGCCCAGGAATTCCCGCAGGGACTGCTCGGGTTCCTTCGCGAAGTTGACGAAGATGAAGCCCTCCCACACCTCGCAGTGCACCGGCACCAGTCCGTAGCGGCTCTTGTCGAGATCGAAGAACTCGCCCTCCTGTTGCACGAAGGTCAGCTTGCCGTCCAAGTCGTAGCGCCACGCGTGGTACTTGCAGGTGAACTGACGACAGGTGCCGCTGGTCTCCTCCAGCGGCATGTCGTTCCACACCAGCTTGTTGCCGCGATGACGGCAGATGTTGTGGAAGGCCTTCACCTCTCCTTGGGTGGTGCGCACGAGGATGATCGACGTGTTCGCCACCTTCAGCTCTTTGGTGAAGTAGCTGCCCTTGCGCGGAAGCTGTTCCACACGTCCGACGTTGAGCCAGGCGCGTTTGAAAATAGCTCCCCGTTCAAGTTCGTAGAACTCGGGTGAGATGGAATCCTCGTAGGAGACGGGCTCGGTCCCCAGGGTCGGGTAGTGCTGCGTCCAACTGCCTTCTGGCGGCTTGGGGAATCGGGCCATGCCTTCTCCTGTCGATCGGCTCAGGGGCGACGAGCGCGCATCCCGGGCGTGCGTTGGACCCGAACGCGGCGGCGTCGTCAACCACTCAGCCTCTGTGCCGGACGGTACCTTGCTGCTCTGACCGTATCGGCTCGACAGCCTAATCGCAAGTACTTGATATTGATCGCTTGCGGACCCCTGCCCGTCGAAGTGAGTCAGCCTGCGGAGTGGAGCATGTCAGGGCAGTTTGATTGCCGACATGTACATTTCGAGGACCGGCCGGTAGAGGTCGATGTCGTCAAGCTGGCTGCCGAGCATTACGGAGTCGGTGGTGGCGACAAGTACTTGAGCGAACGTCAACGGCGGGATCAGCAGGGCTCCGCCGAGCCGGTCGATGCCCTCGACGATGAACCTTCCCAGCGCCTCGACGACCTCAGATCGCTTGGCCGCCACCCGTTCCCGTGCATCGGGGTTGCGGAGCAAGTAGAGGGTGAACTCGTGGCCCAGCGCGGCGTGCTCGGCGCCGTGGTCACGGCCCAGCTGGCGCCAACGCTCCGCGATCTCGTCGAGCTCACGTGCCCCGATATGACTCGCCGTCGACATCACCTCGGCAAAGTTGTCGAAGTAGCGCCGCCAGTACCGGTCGCTCACGGCCAGGAAGAGGTCCTCCTTCGTGGCGAAATGCTTGTAGATTGCGCCCTTCGTGTAACCCGCCGCGTATGCGATGTCGTCGAGAGTTGCTGGTGCGAAACCCTTTTCGGCGAACACTGCCTCCGCGGCATCCAGCAGCAGCGCACGCGTGTGTTCGAGGCGGCGATCACGCGTCCAACGCTCAACCATGAATCCACTATCTCACGGA
>JAVHWG010000068.1:0-4457 GCA_032159965.1 Mycobacterium sp. | reverse complement strand
CCGAGGTGACGCGGGCTGGTGATCTTCCTGGCGATCAGATCGCGTCCGATCGCAGTGAAGTCGTCGAATGAGTTCTGCCGCTTGGTCTTCAGTGCCGCCTCGTGCCAGTCGGGACCGTACTCGCCGCCGCCGCGGATATTGGCGATGACGAAAGCGCCGCCATGATCCAGCCAGACGAAACCGAAGATCCCGCAGTAGTACTGCGTCTCCGACGACTCGAACCCGCCGTAACCCCATACGATTGTCGGAGTGGTGCCGTCATACTTCAAGTCCGCGGCGTGCACGATGAAGTAGGGGACCTTCGTCCCGTCCCGCGACGTCGCCTTCATCTGCTCGACCACAAAGCGTGATGAATCAAACCGCGCCGGTGCGGATTTCACCGCCTGCACGCGGTTGTCGACGGTATTGAGTCGATACAGGGTGGTCGGGGCAACCATCGTGGAGACGGTGAGATAGGCGACCGTGCCCGTTTGTTCGGCGTCCACCGCATCGACCGCTGCGTCGTCAGGCACAGGGACCGACTGCCCCGACCATGTGCCGTCAGGTCGTCGTGTGTAAACGGTCGCACGTCCCTTGACGTCGTAAAGCGACGTGACGACCACATGATCACGGGTGGTCATCACTCCTTGCAACGCTTCCTGTGGGCCAGGCGTGTAGACCGTGGTGGGCCGCAGACGACCTGGATCCCGGGTCATCTCGTCGGCATCCAGTGAGAGCAGCGATCCGGTGGGGTAGGTCTTGCCCTCGACAGTCCAGTCCTGGTCGAGCGAGACGAGCACCTGATTGCCGACCATCCCGGTCAGGCCGGCTTTGGGCGGCAACGCCAGGCGTGCCGAATGATCGCCCAGGCACAGTTCGAACTCTTTCTCAAAGAAGGTCGGCCCGCGCACCACGACGTTGAGCCGGCGGCCCGCGCCGTTGTCGATCAGGGTGGGGTAGGTGGCAACTCCGTCGGACGGCGCACCGCGGGCAACCTCCACCGCCTGATCCAGCGGCCGTCCGCGCTTCCACTGCTTTACGACGTAGGGATACCCGGAGACCGTCGTCTGCCCCGGTTGCCATTCCCGCGCGACCAGCAATGTGTCGCCGTCCACCCATGCCGTCGCCTGTTTCCCGCGCGGAAGCTCGAAGCCATTGGGCACGAATTGTTGAGTCGCCCTGCTGAATTCGCGGATGGTGACAGCGTCTTCACCGCCTTCGGACAGGTACACCAGACAGCGCTTGCGCGTCACGGGGTCACAACCCACCCCCTCCCACACCCAGTTGCGGCCCTCGGTCCTGGCGAGCGCGTCGATATCCAGCACTGTCTTCCACTGCGGCTGCGGCAAGTCGTAGTCGGCGACGGTTGTCTCGCGCCAGATTCCCCGTTCATGGTCCGCGTCCTGCCAGAAGTTCCAGACCATGCCGTCGCCCATCAGTGATGGCAGAACCAACCGATCCGGCGCGCTCATCAGCTTCTTCGCCTCGTCGAAGTTCGCCCCATAGCGTGGGTCGCTCTGCAGCACTCCGAGCGTCTTGGCGTTCTCGGCTGCAATCCACGTGTCGACCCGCGGACTGTTCAACTCCTCCAGCCACAGGTAAGGGTCGGCGGACTGAGGGCTAAATTTGCAGCAGCCCGCGACCAGCACGGCCAGCAAAACCGAAATCGTCAGGGCCCGGGAAAATCGCGTCAGTTTTCGACCGAAGACGGTCATCCGACGGCCTTGCGGATGCATCTCGCTCCGGGCATTCACGCACATTACAGGCCTAATCTGTAGGTACGCCGGGTGAGCGCGGCCGGGCAATCCACAGTCCACAGCCGGCGCAGATGATGGTGCTCTGTGGTTACATGCCGCGGCAGCGATGAATTCGTCAGCCGCCGCCGGTCTGTATGAGTGCCCTGCGAAGTTGACACCTACGAAGAGGAGATCACCGTGGCGATCGAGGTAAAGCCCGCCGTACTGCCGCATCTGACCGTCGACGACGCCGCAGCCGCCATCGACTTCTACGTCAAAGCGTTCAATGGCGTTGAGTTGGGCCGTGTTCCCGGGCCGGACGGGAAGAAATTGTTTCACGCGGCCGTACAGATCAACGGATCGACGGTCATGCTCAACGACGATTTTCCCGAGATGAACGACGGAAAGTCGACCACCCCTAATGCACTCGGCGGCACTCCTGTGACCATTCACCTCGTCGTCGACGACGTCGATGCCAAGTTCCAGCACGCGGTCGACGCGGGAGCCACCGTGGTGTTCCCGGTCGAGGACCAGTTCTGGGGAGACCGCTACGGCATGCTGCGCGATCCGTTCGGTCATCAATGGTCGATGGGCCAGCCCGTTCGAGAGGTGAGCCACGACGAAATCATGGCGGCCGTAGACCAGCGCTGAACTCCTGCCAGGATCCGGGCGTCTGCGCAGATGCACGCTGGATGCGCATAGCATCGGTCGTGATGGCATCACCTGATCGCGACGACAATCCGCATCCGACGAGCTCGTCGCCCCCGCGTTCCGTTCCGGCCTCCGCCCTGAAGACGGTGGTCAAGCCCTTCGCGCGAACGGGCCGGTACTACGCGAAATCGCGACGCGACTACCTGGCAGGGGGCGCTAGCGAGCTTCCGCTGGTGCGGCCCTCGTTCCGCCTCGCCGCGCAGGCGCTGCGGGATGAGGTCGTTCTCGCCGGATTGCAGCTGAGCCGGCCCGTCAGCGATGGCGAAGACTTCGAACGCATCACCCACGAGGTACGTGATGCACTCGACTTCTACGGGCAGCGTGGTTTCCTGGCGAACCCAAAGGCGTTTTACGCCTCGCCTGCACCGCTGACAGACCTCACGCTGCACCAGGTGAACCGGAGGCGCCACAGCTATCAGCGGTTCGTGTTCGACAGCGGTTACGCGCCCTACGCGGGAGAGCCCGGCCGGGACCGGTGGCTCAGCTATGCCGCGAGCAGGCGCGAGTACGGGTTGCTGCTGCGACACCCCGAACCGCGACCTTGGCTGGTTTGTGTGCACGGCACCGAGATGGGCCGGGCGGGCGTCGACTTGCGGCTCTTCCGCGCGTGGCATCTACACCACGATCTTGGTCTGAATGTCATCCTGCCGGTGCTGCCTCTGCACGGTCCGCGCAAGCGCGGCATACCCAAAGGTGTTGCGCTGCCGGGCGGCGACGTCATGGATGACGTCCATGCCACGGCGCAGGCGGTGTGGGACATCCGCCGGGTGTTGTCGTGGATTCGCTCGCAGGAACCGCACTCCGCAATCGGACTGACCGGGCTCTCACTCGGCGGCTATATGGCGGCGCTGGTCGCCAGCCTCGAAGACGACCTCACGTGTGCGATCCTCGGAGTTCCCGTCGCAGACCTCGTCGACGTCCTCGTCCGTCACTCGGGGCTGAGCGACGACGACCCGCGCCGCGACACCATCGCGCTTGCCAAGCCGCTGGGCCGGATGGTGTCGCCGTTATCTCTCACCCCGCGGGTCCCGATGCAGGGCCGATTCATCTACGGCGGCCTGGCCGACCGTGTCGTTCATCCCCGCGATCAGGTGATCCGCCTGTGGGAACATTGGGGTAAGCCCGAAATCGTCTGGTACCCAGGCGGTCACGCCGGTTCTTTCCGATCGCGGCCCGTGAACGACTTCATCGACACCGCGCTACGACGCTCAGGACTCGTCTCCGCGTAGCCGTTTACAGCAGCGGCCGCGGGTCGAACGTGACTCGCACCCGCTGCACGAGGCCGCCCTCGATATGACACCAGTTGACGACAGACACCGGGTCGCCCGTCTTCGGGATGAGGTAAAACCACGTCAGTACATCTTCGTCGTCGGCCAGCATCTTCTCGACGCGCACACCGTCCAGCGACTCCGCGAAGCCAGACAGCGAGGCGATGTACTCCTCCGCTCCGCTGGCCGTGGTGCCCATGGGCCCCGAGAACGTGACATCGCTGGCGAGAATGGACTTCAGTCGGTCGAAGTCACGCTCGTTCCAGCTTTCGAAATACGTGGTCGCAATCGTTTTCGTGTTCATGGATCCCATCCTTGTCCTCACAGATGTAGACGTCCAAGATATGTTGAGTCTTAGTGCCATAATCGTTGCTTATGGAGCTGCATCAACTCGAATACCTCGTCGCGGTCGCCGACGAGGCCAGCTTCACCAAAGCGGCGGCCCGGATGCATGTCGCTCAGCCGGGGGTCAGCGCTCAGATACGGCGGCTGGAACGTGAGCTGGGCCATGAGTTGCTGGACCGATCGGGACGTTCCGTCGCGGTCACCGCTGCCGGGCTCTCGGTGCTTCCGCTGGCCCGGGCGGCCTTGGCTGCGATAGCCGAAATCCACATCACCGCAGATGAATTAGCCGGTGTCCGGCGGGGTCGCGTAGCAGTCGGGATGATGACGTCGTGCCCACCCGCCGTCATCACCGACGCGCTGTCCAGCTTTCACCAGGCTCACCCGGGCGTCCACCTCACGTTGCTGGAAGCTCCGACCG
>JAVHWG010000663.1:0-6063 GCA_032159965.1 Mycobacterium sp. | reverse complement strand
CGTCCAACCAACGCGGGACGCCGTGACTGGCGATGCTGCAGATCGGGCGATGATCGCAGGGAGTGGACTCGGTGGCGATTACGGATCTTTTCCGCCAGTCGCCAGGTTTCCTCCGAAGGGCCGATCTTCAGTTCGCGCCGAAGCCGTTCGACCATGCGGGCGTATACGGCGAGCGCCACCGAGCGGTCACCGGCTTCGTCGTGGCGGCGCATCAGAAGGCGCGCACATGATTCCGACAACGGATTCAGTTCGGCAGCCCGGCGCGCCCGGTCGATCGCGACGACGAAGTTGCCGTCGGCAGCGGCTTTGTCGGACTGGTCGCTCAACAATGCAATGAGCCGGTCGCGGTGCGACTCCCGCGCCCGCATCGCCCACTCGTCATCGAGACCGGCCAACAGTTCGCCGGATGCGAACGCGAAGGCTTCGTCGAACTGTCCATCGGTGATCAACTGGTCGAAACGCTGAACGTCGATCGACACGTTGCGCAGACCGATCCGGCTGCGGGACGTGTCGAGCACGTCGTCGGCGTGGTCGCCGAATGCTCTGCGCAGCGACCACAGCGCCGTGCGGACACTCTGACGCGCGCTGGAATCGATGACGTCGGGCCAGAGCGCAGACGCAATGGTTGCTCGTGGGTGCGGCCCGGGATGAACGGCGAGCCATCCGAGTAAGGCCACAGCCCGCATGCTGTCGGGGAGCTCAGCCAATTGCCCGTTGAGGCGAATCGTGATCTCCCCGAACAGGCGGATCTCGACGGCAGACACACTCTGGTCCGTCGACATTGCTCCTCCAGCTGTCGCTGAAACGATCGGCCCCGCGCAATTGACACCGAAGGCAGTTAATTCATTGGCGTCTGCCGTCGTCTGGTAATTGTGCTGCTGACGACGCTAGAAGGGTTGGCGGGCTCGGGCAAGCGCAAAGATTTTCGTTGAATGACGCTCGATTGACGATCGCTTGACGGGAGCAAGCACACAGTGTCTTCACAACCCCTCGTCAGCGCTGTGACAGGGGACGGCACCAACAAAAGGGGACACTCATGAGAAATACCCGCAGGGCAGTTGTCCGCGCGGCCGCGCTGGCAGCGGCGGCAGCGGTCACGGCACTCACGCTGGCGAGCCCGGCGTCGGCCAAGATCTATTGGCAGCCGATCGGTGTCAGCTGCCCAGCGCCCTTCAGTCAGAGCTGCGCCGCCTCGGCGAAGTTCGCGGTGCCGGCTGACGGCCCGTTGTTCGTCTCGTTCTCCGGAGACCGAGGCGCGTGCGCGGACATGATCGAACACATCTATGTAAACGGTGTCGAGGTCGCCACGGCGCAGGTCGGACCGGGGACGACCGACCAAGGTTATTACGTCAACCCATCGGACGTTCCCGCGTGGCCGGACGACAAGTACCACATCGAAGTTCGGGGCGACGGCGTGCTCGGCGGATGCAACACCGGCTCGATGAGTGGATGGTCAGGGCTGCTCCACGTCGAGACCGGCGACGACGCGTAGCGGGCCGGAGCTGTTCTAGGCTCGCAGCACCTCATTGAGGCGCGTCGCGAATTCCTCCGGGAGACCGAGGAATCCGCCATGGTCGCCCGGGAACTCGACTGGCTGGGTGCCGAGCAGCTCGGCCAACGCAGTGGACGTCCGGTACGTGACCAGATGCCCGGAATCCACGCCGATGCCGATCACCACGCGTGCGGAGGATGCCTGCAACGCCGCGATATCGGGGACGTAGCGCGTGGTGGGGCGCAGCTCGTGGTCGAAGAACCGGGCGCTGTTCGCCAGATCCTGCGGTGACGGCTCTCCGGGCGGGCCGGTGGGCGCCCCGTCGCCGCCGAGGTCGAAACCGGCGTTGTGCATGAACTTCATCCACGCCGCACCGATGCCCTGCGTATGGAACGTGTCGACGATGTCGTCGGTTGCCGCTCGCTGGGCGGCGGCGTCGGGCAGCAGTTCCAGCAGCGGCGGCTCGTGGGCGACGAGGGTGCGAATCCGATCGGGATGACGAGCAACCATGGCCAGCCCGGTGACTGCGCCGCCGCTGGACCCGAACACGTCCGCCGCCTGCGCCCCGACCGCGTCGAGGATCGCCACTACGTCGTCGGCGCGCAACTCGGGTGAGGAGTCCTGCTCCGGATCGTCGACCGTGCTGCCCGAGATGCCGCGGGGGTCGTAGGTGATCACGGTGCGGCTCGACGCGAGCGCATCGGCCAGGCCCGCGAATTCGGCTGCGGCCATCGGCGATCCGATGACGGCGAGGACCGGTCCGCTGCCGCGGACCTCATAATGCAGCCGGGCGCCGGGTACGACAAGGGACGGGATGGTGGTTGTCATGCCTCTACTGACTACTGCCGGCCCGGAAAATCATCGCGGGCATTCCTGTGCGGCCGCCCTACTCCTGGCGCAGTCGTGACTCGACGAAGCTCTCCAGCTCGCCCCACTTCTGGGCTGCTTTCGCGTAGGGGCCCTTCGGCTTGCGCACCGAATCCGGATCGAGCACATGCCCGACGAGCTTGCCGAGATCGGTGTCGGCCCCCAGTGCGTCGTCGACGGTCGAATCCTCGGAGTAATCTCCGACGTCGCGGAGCAACTCGACGGCCAGTTCGAGCTGCTCACGGTCGACAGCCTCTGGGCCGTCGGCCAGATCGTCGGCCACCCCCGTCAGCACGTACACGTTGTCTTCGGTGACGTCGACGCGCAGCGACCCGTCGGTGGCAGCCGTGCGGATGTCGTCGTATGTGGAGAGGTCAGACAGGTCGTGGTCGTGTTCGTCGGCCAGGTAGCGCGCGAGTGCGCGTTCCGAACCGAAAACACTGATCCGGCCGTTGCGACCGAGGAAGATCGGCTTGTCGTCGAAGTAGCAGCGCAGCGTGAAATACGTTCCGCCGCTTGTCATCATCCGGATCGGGTCGATCCCGACCTTCACCCAGAAGTCGTCGTCGGCCCCGAGCACCACATCCTCGGCCGAAGCGGCCGCGCTCGCTTCGACCACTTCCTCTTCTTCGGGTTCTGACGTGTCGGCCTCGGGCTCGTCGGCGCTTGCACCGACCTCGTCGTCTTCTTCGTCCTCTGGCGCAGGCTCCTTGAGCTCGGCCTCGGCCTTATCGACCGCCGCGCTGTCGACCTCGGGGGTGACGAAGACCTCCGCGATCGCGTCGATGACCTTCTCCCAGCCCTTCTCGACGACGCTGCCGATCTCGTTCCAGCGCTTCAGCCCAGTTTTGTCCGAGAAGCTCTCGATGCCGCCGGACACCGTGGCCACCACCGGGTTCCCGTTGTAGAACTTGTTGACGCCGGGAAGCTCGCACACCGAGCCGATCGACGACACGATCGCAAGCGTGCCGGCGAGTTCGGCCACCGCCTCGGCCGTCGGCTTCTCCGCCAGCAGCTCATACACCTTGATCAGGTCATAGCGCCTGTCGTCCGCCGGATTCAGCTTGTGCGCCGAGACGGTCGTGAGCTTCTCCCACGCCGGGTGATCCTCGAGGTCGTTGGTCGCGTCCGAGCGAACGAACGCCACGAGTTGTGGCACCGAGTCGAAGACGTAGAGATCCTCGTCGTTGCCGAGGAAGGCTTCCCACTCGTCATTGGCGTCTCGCCAGCGAGGTGCGTACAGGGTGATCACTTCACGCTCGTCCAGAGCCAGCTCGATCGGCACTATGTCAGCCACGGGCCACACTCTAACCAGGTGATAGGTACGCAGTGCTCAGACGGCTTTGGTTCGTGCGGCGATCGGGCACGGGAGCAACCTATTCCCGCATTAGTCCCCGTCCGCAGTAAACGGTCTGTCATCATCGATCTGTCTCGAAATGCACCGTTAAGCTGCGGCGATCCCCACGTGCTCGTCGGAAAGGAACCACCCATGACGCGCAGGACGTGGCTCAATCGGTCGGGGGCCCTGGCCCTGGCCGCGGTCGTGGCAGGGTGCTCGTCGTCAACCGGTCCGGCCGCGCAACAGGGATCCTCGGCACGCTCCGCGCCGTCGACACCGACAGCGGCGATGCAGGCGGCACACGGAGTCCAGGCACAGATAGGCGATGTCCCCTGGTCGCAGGTCGGCCCGGGGTGGACGCTCGCGATGTGGAGCCCGGTGACAGGCAAGAGCGCCGGCGAGACGCCCGCACCCGGCGAGCCGACGACCGAGACGTCCCCGACGACGCTGTACCTCGTCGACCCGGCGGGGGGCCGCTACTCGATCACCACGTTCCCACCGCCAGGCGACGGTGGTAACGCGACCAAGGAGTTGGTCGACTGGTCGGGCGACGGAAGTCACGCGCTCTTCTACACGCCCTACGCTGAAAAGCAAACCGCCACAACAATCGACCTTCGCACCGGCGCCCAGACAACCGTGCCGGTCCTCGGCAGTCCGCGGTACACACGTCCGGAAGGCAAGGCGCTATTGCTGTCCACGTGGCGCAGCGCTGACGGCCCCGCGACGCTCAAGCGTGTCGACCTTGCCGGTAACCCGCAGCTGACCTATCCGACGGACAAGCTCGCAGCCAAGTTCGATGGCGCGTACCTGTCCACACCCGACGGAACACGGCTGATCGTCGGCACGGCGGCAGGGCTCGTCTTGATGGGCAACGACGGTGCGGTGGGCGCGACTCTTTCGATTCCGGACCAGAAAGACTGCAGTCCGCTGCGCTGGTGGGACGGAAAAGCCGGCACCACGGTCCTTGCGAAGTGTGAAGGTCCACAATATGTTTCACGCCTTTGGCTGGTTCCGATCAGTGGCGACGCGCCGAGCGCTCTCACTGCGCCGAACGACGGGCAGAAGGGCCCGGACATCGGAGACCTCAACGCCTGGCAGGTCCCGGCCGGAACTTTCGTCCAGGCCGCCGGTGGATGCGGCGTGGTCTACCTCGCCAAGCTCAACCCCGACGGCACGACGACGCAGGTGTCAGTGCCCGACGTGGACAACCACAGGAGCGTCAGCGTGATCGGTGTCAACGGCGGACACCTCGATCTCCACGCCAGCGCCGCATGCGGGGGCGGCCAACTCCTGGTCGATTACGATCCAGTTGACAACAAATCGATTGTCTTGCTTGGGGGTTCAGTCAACGGTGGCGGCGTCGGCAGGGCAATCGCCTACCCGGGCCAGGAATAGTAGGCAAGCATGCTGATTCGCGTGCGCGTTCTGGTGACCACGCTCGCCGTCATGGCGGGTCTGTCGGTGACCGCCGTCGCCGGTGCCCAGACGGCGTGTGACGATCTGGGCGGAACGGTGGGGCCTGACCAGGTCTGTCATGTCATCAACACCGCCGTCGAACCCAGCTATCAGTACGAGTTCAGCTTTTCCGTCGACTACCCCGACCAGCAGCCCGTAGCCGACTACCTGATGCATGAGCGTGACGAATTCGTCGACTACGTCAAGACTTTGACGCGGCCCAACGACATCCCGTACGAGCTTGATGCCAAAGGACACACATATCGCTCGGGATCTCCGCCGTCCGGTACGGCGAGCTTGGTGTTCAAGGTCTACAGCGAAACCGGCGGCGCGCACCCGGTGACTTACTTCGATGCGTTCAACTACGACCGGGCCAAGAATGTGCCCATCACCTTCGACACGCTGTTCAAGCCGGATACCAAGCCGCTGGACGTCATTTACCCGATCGTCGCGCGTGAGCTGAACAAGCGTTTCGGGCCCGAGGAGATCTACGGCGGCCACGACGTGAAGACGTACAAGGCTTTCGTCATCACCGACGACGCGGTGATTTTCTTCTTCGGTCAGGGTCAGGTACTCGCCCAGGTGGACGGGCCGATCGAAGTTACCGTGCCCCGGACCGAACTCGCGCCGCTGCTGGCATGACGACACGGCGCTACACCAGGAGAACGGCGTGAGAACAGCCCGTGTAATCGCCTTGACCGCCGCGACGATGCTTGTTGCCGCGGTGGGCTGTTCGTCCGACAAAGGGAACGGCGCTACGCCGAATGCAACGTCTCATACGGCCAAACCGCCAGTTTCGCAAGGGGTTTGGCAGAGCCATGCGGAAAGGGGCGGTCCGATTCCGGACTCGCTGTACGAGCTGTGGGCGGACGCCACCGGTTGGCACAAGAACGATTTGAGCGCGATTACG
>JAVHWG010000656.1:0-3381 GCA_032159965.1 Mycobacterium sp. | reverse complement strand
GTTCCCGGTGGCGTGCACCTTGCCGTTGACGATGCGCTTGCCGCCTGAGTGGCCCTTGCCATTGCGGGCGCCGTTCGAGTGGCTCCCACCGTTCTTCAGGGGCGCGCCGTTCTTGTCGGGGCCACCGTCGGAAAGCGCGGCCATCGCGGCCGTCGGCATCCCCATCGGCCCGCATCCGCTGAATGCGAGCGGGTCGGCCATCGAAATGGTGTGCGGTGCCAGGCTCTTCAGCTTCGCCGCCGACTTGACCATCATCCGGATGTCCGAACCCGTCGGACCCGCCGTGGACATGCCTTCGGGAATGATGACCAAGTCGCTGATGTCGACCTTCGGCAGTGGCTTCTCGAAGTCCACCGACGGCAGGATGCGATCCAGCCAGCCCGGCAGCCACCAGTTCCACTGCGCGAACATCGCCATCAACGCGGGCACCAACACGAGCCTGACGATCGTGGCGTCGACGGCGATCGCGACCGCGCACGCCACCCCGAGCTGGGCAACCAGCGGCATCCCCGCGAAGGCGAACCCGATGAACACCGCGATCATGATGAGGGCCGCGCTGGTGATCGTGCGGGCGCTGGTGCTCACGCCGTATGCGACGGCGTCGCGGGTGTTGTTGGTCTGCAGGAATCGCTCGCGGATGCGGGTCAGGAGGAAGATCTCGTAGTCCATCGACAAACCGAACGTCATCGCGAGGACCAGCGGCGGGATCGTGCTGTCGATCGTGTCGAGGTGCTTGAGACCCAGCGGCTCGAGCCAACCCCACTGGAAGACGGCGACCAGGCTTCCGTAGGCGGCGGCCACCGACAACACGGTCATCAGGACGCCCTTGAGGGCGAGGAACACCGATCGGATCGAGATGAGCAGCATCACGAAGGCGATCAGGGCGACGAACCCGAACACTGCGAGCTGGGTAACCACGACTCGCTCGTTGAAGTCCTGAATCAGCGCGGTGGGGCCGCCGACGTCGACCTCTGCTCTGCCTGCTGCGGACTGGGGCACGTTGTCGCGCATCCAGGAGACGGCCTCGCGCGCTCCCTTCGCCTCGGGATCGACCGACAGGACCGCCGAAAGCATGGCGCTGCGGTTGTCGTCGCCGAACACCGGCGGTGAGACCGACGCGACGTTGGGCCCCTGCAGCATTCGGTCGCCGACGGCCCGCAGCGTCTCGGCGTTCTCGGGTTCGTTCGCGGTCCGGTCGGGGAAGTTCACCAGCACCCGTATGGGTCCCAGAGCGCCGGGTCCCAGCGCCTCGGCAGCCGCGCTCACACCGCCGCGGATCTCGTGTGTGGGATCGAACTGGCCAAGCAGGCTGTTGCCCAGCACCATCGAGCCGGCAGGTGCCGCCATCGTCAGGAGGAACGCCGAAGCGGCGAACGCGGACAGCCACGGCCGCCGCATCACCCAGCCGGTCCAGCGCGTCCAGAACCGGGACTGGCTGCTGTCGGACCGACGGGAGAACTGCAACCACGACGAGCGCTTGGCGGCCGCCCTGCCGAACGTGGCGAGCACCGCGGGGATGAGGGTCGTCGACGTCAGCACGGCGATCGCGACCGCGAGGATCGCTCCGGTGGCCATCGAGCTCAGCACCGGAGTGTTGATCAGGTACAAGCCGGTCAACGAGGCGATCACCGTCAGGCCGGACAGCAGCACGGCCAGCCCCGACGTCGCCATCGCGGCATCGGCGGCCTGCTCGGGCTCCCGCCCGGACCTCAGCTCCTCGCGGAAGCGCATCAGGATGAACAACGAGTAGTCGACTGCCAGCGCGATGCCGAACATCGACACCGTGGACGTCACGAAGACCGACATCTGGGTGAGCATCGACAGCAGGTAGACCACGCCCATCGTCACCGCGACCGTGCACACGCCGAGCACCAACGGCAGCGCGGCCGCCGCCAAGGACCCGAAGACGGCGAGCAGCACGATCAGGACGACCGGCATGTTCCACTTCTCGGCCTGCGTGATGTCGTGCTTCGTGGTTTCGCTCGCGGCGGCACCCAATGCGCCCTGTCCAATGACGTACAGCCGGACCTTGCCGTTCTCGATCTGGCCCGCTTGGTCGCCCTTGATCCCGACTTTCGCGCGCAGCTGTTTCGCCACGTCGACGGCGCCGGTGTTGTCGAAGCCCAATTGCAGCGTGACGACGTAGGGCCGGTCCGGCTGCGGCGGGGGCTGCTGCGGGTTCGAAACGACCTTCACACTGGGCACCTCGGTGGCGATGTGCTCCAGCTTCGCGACGGCGTCGTTCATGTCCTGGAACGAGGCATCGGCCCTCGGTGCGGCGACGAGCGCCAGGGGCGAGGCGCCCAGATCGGGATAGTGGTCCTCGATTTCATACTGCAGGTTCAGCGACTGCGACCCCGCCACCTCGAACCCGCCACCGGTCAGGTGACCGGACTGCGTCATCGCGAGGTACACCGACGGCACGATGAGGAGGAGCCATGCCACGAAGACCGCCCAGCGGTATCTGCGCAGGCTGCTACTCAAGCGCATCATGAACTGCTGGATGACGAACCTCTGCCTTCTTGAGGGCGTTTCGTTGACGTGAGCGTACCGCAGCAGAAGGTAGGGTAACCGGCCCGCGTCCCGCGCTGATCATGTGCGCGACGGCTTCGCCCCGTTGTTTGGCGATTGTGTTCCAGATGTGTCTACTTCGGTATCGGACACCTCTTGACCTGTGTCTTCATCCCGCGAGAACACCTCGCGCGACCACCTGGCGGCGGGCCCCAGCAACCATTGCTTTGGGTTTGCTGAACGGTTCCCGACAGCGGTCGGATGTGAGCGGACCGATGGCCCGCTGCTGCGCAGTCGGCCGCAACGGCCGTGGGCGACGCTGCCTGCGCCCGATCCGCCGCGCCACCCGATGCCGGTCTGCGGCCACTCCGCGGTGTCGATCGGGTGGTTGGCGCGACCATCTGGGGGGCCTGTGAGCAGGGCGTTCGCGGTTTCTTGCGATTCGTTGGCCGCAAGGCAAGAAAGTCGACTGCGATTCTGCTTAGCTCTTTGTGTTGGCAACCGTCAGAGGTTGCGACCTCGACGTATTCGAAGAAGGAGCTTGACTATGTTGCTCTCGGCGCGGGCTGGGCGGCGTGCGGTAGCTGGTGCCTTGGGTGCCGGCACGATCGCCGGCGCGATGTTGTTCGGTGCGATCCCCTCGGCATTGGCCGATGATCCGGCCCTGAATCCCCCCAACTGCTCGGCGGCCGATCTGGCGGGCGTGGCAGCTGGTGTATCGGCGTCGACGTCGGCGTACCTGTTCACGCATCCCGACGTGAACTGGTTCTTCACCAGCCTCGAGGGCAAGCCGCGTGACGAGGTCCGCACCGAGGTCGCCGACTACCTCGAAGACAACCCATCGGTGAAGGCCGACCTGACGGGCATCCG
>JAVHWG010000653.1:0-3975 GCA_032159965.1 Mycobacterium sp. | reverse complement strand
CCGGGACTCCGAAAGAACGTGCGCAGCAGTTGATTTCACAGTGGGAACCGCGTCGACGTGGAATATACTGCGGCACGGTCGGTTTCGCGTCGCCCATCGCCGGCACCGAATTGAATGTGGCGATCCGGACTGTGGAGTTCGATGCCGGCGGGGGCGCGGTCCTCGGGGTCGGCGGCGGCATCACCGCGGACTCACATCCCGATCGGGAATGGGACGAGTGCCTGCACAAGGCCGCCCCGATCATCGGCGTCGGTCAGCCGTCGTACTCCCTCGACCGCACCACGGCGTCGTAGAGCTCGCGGCGCGACGGCGCGCCCGGATGCGCGGAGATTACCTGCGCGCACGCGTCTTTCACCCGCATGCCACCGTCGACGAGCGCGCTGACCTCGGCAACCAGCGTGGACACGTCGGCCCGCGGCGTCGCGCCGGCGAGTACGACGGTGACTTCACCGAGCACGCCGTCGGCCGCCCATTCGGCCAGCTCTGCCAAGGTCCCGCGGATCACTTCTTCGTGCACCTTCGTCAACTCCCGACACACCGCCGCGCGCCGCTGTGCGCCCAGCTCGTCGACCGCGTCGGCCAGACACGCCGCCAACCGCCGGGGCGACTCGAAGAACACCGTGGTACGCGGCTCGGTCGCCATGGCCGCCAGCCACGTCCGCCGCGCGGAGCTCTTGCGCGGCGAGAAGCCCTCGAAGCAGAACCGTTCCGAGGGCAGCCCCGACAGCGCCAGCGCCGTCGTCACCGCGGACGGACCCGGCAGGCACGTGACCGGAATCCCCTCGGCGATACAGGCCGCCACCAACCGGTAACCCGGGTCGCTGACCAGCGGCATGCCCGCATCGGTCACTGCGAGGACGGTCGCGCCCGCCTTCAGGTCGTCGATGAGCCCGGGCACCCGCGCGGCTTCGTTCTGGTCGAAGAGGCTCAGCACCCTGCCGGTGATGCGCACCCCCAGCGCGGTCGCCAGGGTCCGCACGCGGCGGGTGTCCTCAGCAGCGACGATGTCGGCAGCACCGAGCGCCGAAACCAGCCGGGCCGACGCGTCGGACGGCAGGCCCAGCGGTGTCGCACCCAGCAGCAAGCGACCCCCGGCCATGGCGACAGCCTACGATCGCCGATGTGATCGTTGCCGACGTCGAGGCCCGTGCCGGTGAGCGCGAGACGCCGATGGTCAGCCCGGGACCCATGACACCCGTCGCCGACTTCGGCCCGACGGACAGGCTGCAGGGCTGGGCGATGACCGCGGTGATCGCCGCGTTGGCTGCCCTCACCAGGCTCATCAACCTGGCGTCGCCCACCGACGCCGGCACGCCGATCTTCGACGAGAAGCACTATGCGCCGCAGGCGTTCCAGATGCTGTCCAACAGCGGCCTCGAGGACAACCCCGGCTACGGACTGGTGGTGCACCCACCGATCGGCAAGTTCTTGATCGCGGGCGGCGAAGCGCTCTTCGGATACAACGGCCTGGGCTGGCGGTTCGGCGGAGCTGTCTGCGGCGTGATCATGGTGGTGCTGGTCGCGCGGATCGCGCGGCGGCTGAGCCGCTCGACGCTGACCGGCGGTATCGCCGGCCTGCTGATCATTGTCGACGGGGTGAGCTTCGTGACGGCGCGGACCGCGCTCCTCGACGGTTTCCTGGCGTTGTTCGTGGTGGCGGCTTTCGGAGCGCTGATGGTCGACCGCGACCAGGTGCGTGCCCGAATGTTCGTCGCGTTCACCGAGAGCCGCATCGACGAAAGCCCGTGGGGGCCAAGGCTCGGCGTTCGGTGGTGGCGCTTCGGCGCGGGGGTGCTGCTCGGGTTGGCGTTCGCCACCAAGTGGTCGGGCCTGTACTTCATGGTGTTCTTCGCGGCGATGTCGCTGGCGTTCGATGTGGCGGCGCGCAAAGAGTTCCGCGTGGCGCGGCCGTGGATGGGAGCCCTCCGGCGTGACGCCGGCCCGACCGCCTACGTGACGGCCCTCATCCCGTTCGCGGTGTACATGCTGTCGTACGCACCGTGGTTCGCCTCCGAGACGGGTGTAGACCGCTACGAGGTCGGCCGGTCGATCGGCCCCGGCGGTCTGATGCCGGACGCGCTTCGCTCGTGGTGGCACTACACATACGGCGTCTACAAGTTCCACGCCGGACTGACCAACGCCGCGGGCAACTACCACCCGTGGGAGTCCAAGCCGTGGACGTGGCCGATGTCGCTGCGCCCGGTGCTGTATGCGATCGACCAGAACAACGTCCCTGGCTGCGGCGACCAGTCGTGCGTCAAGGCGGTGCTGCTGGTCGGCACCCCGGCGATGTGGTGGATCGCGGTCCCGGTGATGGGTTGGGCGCTGTGGCGTGCTGCCGTCAAACGCGATTGGCGATATGCGGCCGTGTTCACCGGCTACTGCGCGGGATGGCTGCCGTGGTTCGCCGACATCGGTCGCCAGATGTATTTCTTCTACGCCGCGCCGATGGCACCGTTCCTCGTCATCGCCATCGCGCTGATCCTCAGCGACATCTTGCACAAGCCTCGACAATCGCGAGAACGCCGAACGCTCGGGCTGCTGGTCGCCAGCTTCTACGTCGCGCTTGTCGTCGCGAACTTCGCGTGGCTGTTCCCGGTGCTGACCGGCATACCGATCTCGCAGGGCACCTGGGACATGGAGATCTGGCTGCCCAGCTGGCGCTAGCGGTTCGTCTGCGCCGAAACCGAATTCCAGGTCGTGAATTCGGGCTATCCACAGCCCTGGCTTCACTCTCGACGACGACGCGGGCAGGTATACGACGATTGGTCCCCATGGGGGAGGTCGTTCGCGCGTCGGAGGCGATAGCCGAGGGTGTCATCAGCCGCGGCGTCTTGCGATCGAGTTACCGGCCGATTTTCCCGAATGTCCACGCACCGCGCGGAAAAGCCGTGTCGCTGCAGTCGAGGACCGTCGGCGCATGGTTATGGACGAAGCGCAGAGCCGTCATCACAGGCCGGGCGGCGGCTGCGCTTCACGGTGCGCTCTGGATCGACGAGCGCGCACCGATCGAGCTGATAGCGCTGAACAATCGCCCACCCGTTGGCATCGTCACCCGCCTGGAGCGCGTTGGGCAGGACGAGGTGATCGAACGCTTCGGCATGGCTGTCGCGACTGTGCAACGCACGGCTTTCGACCTCGGCAGGTTCCTACCTCGCGACGCCGCGGTGGCCCACCTCGACGCGCTTGCCCAGGCCACCCGATTTTCGGCGGCCGACGTCCTGCCGTTGGCTGTTCGCTACAAAGGTGCTCGCGGTGCCGCGCGATTCAAGAAGGCAATCGGCTTAATGGACGCGGGCGCACAATCGCCGAAGGAGACGTGGCTGCGGCTGTTGCTCATCGACGCCGGCTTTCCGCGCCCGCGGACGCAGATTCCCGTGCTCGACGAATATGGCTATGCGTTCGCGTATCTCGACATGGGCTGGGACGCCGTCATGGTCGCAGTCGAGTACGACGGCGAACACCATCGCACTGATCCAGTCCGGTACCGCAAAGACATTCGCCGTCTTGAGCGAATTGAACATAGGGGCTGGATCATTATCCGGGTGATCGCCGGCGACCGGCCTTCGGAAATCGTCGCGCGCGTCCGAACCGCGTGGGCCCGCCGCGAAAGTGAAACCAGGGTCGCGAAACGCGCGGGATAGCGACCTGGAATTCGGTTTCGGCGCGCAGGAGCCGACGGGCCGGAACGCTACAGCGGGTCGCGGGCGGCCGGGCACGACATGCATCGCGGCCCGCCACGTCCGGAGCCCAGTTCCGCGGCGGAGATCCGCAGCACCTCGATGCCGAAATCCTCCAGCCGCGAGTTGGTTTCGACGTTGCGTTCGTAGGCGACGACGACGCCGGGTGCGAGCGCCAGCGTGTTGTTGCCGTCGTCCCACTGCTCGCGTTCGGCCGTCACCGGATCCAGCCCTGTGTCGATGACACGCAGTCGGTCGATCCCCATCACCGCGGCGGCAGCCTCGACGAAGGAGC
>JAVHWG010000500.1:0-3729 GCA_032159965.1 Mycobacterium sp. | reverse complement strand
CCGGCACGGTGGGCGGCAAGATCTACACGAACAATGCGACCGGAGTGACGCCGTCGACCCTGTGCAACACCGTCGGCAAGTGCGTGCGCGGGGCGGGTTCGACCACCGCACCGCCGACGCAGCCGTTCCCGGTGATCAATTGGGACGCGACGGCGAAGGCGGCCTGGGAAGCCGCGGGCTACACCGTGGTGACCGTCAGCCCGGATACGTGTACCAATGCGAGCAACTGGATCGCCGCGAACGCATCGTCCATCACCACCCCGACGCTGCTTCGGTCGGCGTGCACGACGCCGTTGGACATCGACTTGACGATTCGACTGAAGACCGACCTGGCGATCGTCGCTGACGGCGGTTTCGCCGCCAAGAACGGCGCCGACTATGCATCGTTCGACGCAACCCTGCGCTATTTCCAGTTGATCCAGCCGTACAACACTCCGCTGGCTCCCACCTGCGCCGTCGACGGCATCTACTTCAAGAACAACGCCTCCACGGCGAGCATCGGGTTGCTGCTCTACACCCCCTGCGACGTCGAGTTCAAGAACAACAGCACCATGTACGGACAGATCTACTCGAACGGCAACGTGTACTTCAAGCAGCACGGCGGCGTCGGATACCGACCGGTACCGGCGTTCGGAATCGTCGGCGGCACCGTCGCGTCCTTCGACGTGGACGTGCTGTTCAAGCGGGAGGAGCCATCATCCTGAGAATGAGCGCGCAGCCGATACCGGTGTCGTGAGTTCGATACCGGCCGCCCTGATCGCGGTCCCCGCCGGCGTGATCGGCCTCGTGATCGGCTCGTTTCTCAACGTCGTGGTCCATCGGCTGCCGCGCGGCGAGTCCATCGTCCGGCCCCGCTCGCATTGCCCCGGCTGTCAGAGCACGATCCGGCCTCGCGACGAGGTGCCGGTGGTCTCCTGGCTCCTGCTGCGCGGCCGCTGCCGCGACTGTTCGGCGCCGATCGGCGGCCGCTATCCACTGGTCGAGCTGCTGACTGCCGCCATCTTCGTGGTGCTGGCCCTGCGCTTCGGCGCGTCCGCAGCCCTCCCCGCCTATCTCTATCTGGGAGCGGTCGGCGTTGCCCTCGCCGTGATCGACTTCGACACCAAGCGGCTTCCGGACGTGTTGACGCTGCCGTCCTACGGTGTGGGTCTCGCGCTGCTCGGCCTCGCGACGCTGCTCAGCAACGACATCGACACCGCAACCCTCGTCCGTGGCCTGATCGGGCTCGTGGCGATGTGGACTCTCTATCTCGTGCTCCGCCTCGCCTATCCGCAGGGAATGGGTTTCGGAGACGTCAAGCTCGCGGGCGTCCTCGGTCTCTATACGGCTTTTCTCGGCTGGGGCGCCTGGACCGTGGGCCTGTTCGCCGGCTTCTTCCTCGGGGGGATCGTCAGCATCGGGCTCGTGCTCGCCGGCCGGGCCGGTCGGAAGAGCAAGATTCCCTACGGGCCGTTCATGCTCGTCGGAGCCCTGGTGGCGGTGGTCGCTGGTCAGTCCCTTGCCTCGGCGTATCTCGCCCTGACCGTCAGCTGAACGAAGCGCGACCGTCGGGCATTCGGCGCTACGCACGCGCACTCGGGTTAAGAAACTGCCCCATCTGGCCGAATGTCTTGGTGTAGCGGCACGTGCCGCTAGGTGGGCAACCGCAGGTCTGCGGTTGCGACCTATGGGTGGAAGGACCGCTGTGTCAGGACGCAGGGCTGTCGGCCTCGACATCGGGACGACCAGCGTGCGGGCAGCGCAGGTGTCCTACGGCAAGGACCACACCAAGCTCGAGCGCTTCGGGCAGGTGGCCTTGCCGTTCGGCGCTGTGCGCGGCGGCGAGGTCGTCGATCCGGACGCGGTCGCAGCGGCTCTCAAGCAGCTGTGGTCGCAGGTCAAGTTCTCCACCAAGCGAGTCATTGTCGGCATAGCGAACCAGCGGGTCGTCGTACGTCAGATCGACCTGCCGTGGATGCCGTTGCCAGAACTTCGCAAGTCGCTTCCGTTCCACGTCGCCGACGTCATCCCGATCCCGGTCGACGAGGCCGTGCTCGATCTGCACCCCCTGGAAGAGATCGTCGGCGAAGACGGCAGCCGGCGGCAGCGGGTGCTGCTCGTCGCGGCGAGCCGCGACATGATCAGAAGCACGCTGGACGCGCTGAGTCTCGCCGGGCTGAAGCCTCAGGCCGTTGACCTGACGTCCTTCGCCGTGCTGCGCGCGCTCGGTACGCCCGATGCGCTCGGGATGTCGCAGAACGCCGAGGCTCTTGTCGAGGTCGGCGCCAGCGTCACCAACATCGTGGTCCACCAGGGCGGAGTGCCGCGGTTCGTGCGCATCCTTCTCCTCGGCGGGTCCGACCTCACCGAAATCATCGCGGACCGGATGGGCGTGTCGATCGAGGAGGCGGAAGCGATCAAGCATTCCACCGCCCTACCGCCCGATCCGGCTTCCGTCGGGATCGATCCGGTGACGAGAGTGCTCGAGGCGGCGGCCACGACGTGGGTCGAGGAAGTGCGGGGTTCGCTCGACTACTACCTGGCCCAGTCCGACTCCGTTCGCATCGGTCGGGTGGTCCTCTCGGGCGGTGGAGCGCTGCTGGCTGGGCTCGCGAACCGACTCTCGTTGGCGACACGCATCCCCGTCGAGCTCGCATCGCCGATGGCGCGGCTGGAGATCGGCCGGACCAAACTCACTCCGGCTCAATTGGCTTACGCGGATCCGCTGGCCTCCGTGCCGGTAGGCCTGGCTTTGGGACTAGGAGCATGAGCATGGGAATGATGCCCCAGGTCGCCGAGCCACTGGCACCGGACTCACTGCCGTTCCTGGCGACGGGTGAGCTCATCGTGGCGCCCCGCGTCAATCTCCTGCCGCCGGAGATCGCCCTTCAACGAGAACTGCAGAAGTTGGCTGTCGCGCTGGTCGGCGCGGTGCTGGTCTGTGTCGGCCTGGTTGGCCTGCTCTACCTGCACGCCAGCGGAAGCGAGGGTGCCGCGAAGACCAAGGTGGACGCCGCGACCGCGATCGGGGCAGGCTTGAGCCAGCAGGTCACGGCACTGTCCAAGGTTCAGGTAGCACAGACGAACCTGCTCGCTACGCGCCAGACCCTGACGCAGGCGATGGGCACTGAGATCTTGTATTCGAAGTATTTCGACCAGCTGCGTAGCCAGCTGCCCGACGGGATGCGCTTCAGCAGCGTTGCCTTCACGCCCGCCGGCGGCGCCGGCGGCGCCGGAGCCGCGTCCGCAGCCAGCACGCCGTCCGGCCCGGCGGCCAGCGCGGTGACCAGCCCCGGCGGTGTCGGCAGCCTGTCTATTTCCGGAAAGGCGCGCTCCGCCGACCTCATCGCGACCTGGTTGGAAAAATTGCCGCAGATCAAGGGCTTCGCCGACAGCTATCTGACGACAGATTCCGTGGACGAACAGACCGGGCTGCACACCTTCACCGTCACCGTCACTTTGACGCCCGACGCGCTGTCCAAGCGATTCGCGAACGGAGGCTGAGATGAAGGACCGCAAGCCGATGATCATCATCGCCGCGTTATCATGCCTCGCCGTCCTAGTGGCGGGTTGGTTCCTCCTGGTCTCGCCCACCATGGCGAGCGCTGCTGACTCGCGGGCAGCCGCTGGCAAGCAACTGTCGACCAATGAGGGCTTGCGGGCACAGATCGCGTCGCTGCAAGGGCTCGCGGCGCAGCTGCCTCGCCAGCAAGCTGATTTGAACCGACTGCAGCAGCGGGTCCCGTCGGA
>JAVHWG010000629.1:0-5987 GCA_032159965.1 Mycobacterium sp. | reverse complement strand
TCCCAGATGCGCACAGCATCAGCTGGGCCGAGTCGATTGCATACGTCCTGGAACCGGAGGGCCTCGGCGTGGTCATCGAAGCTGCTGCTGGTCTGCTTGCCCTTATGGACGTAGAGCACCGATGTGTAGACCGTCCCGTCCTTGCGTTGACGTGTCCTCAGGCTGGCCATAAGAGCTGAGGCTACACCAAGAATCTTGACGGCAATCTTGACGCAGAAAGGCCCGAGCTTGGGAATATGTCCCTGACCTGGGCCTTTGTTGTGGAGCTGCCGGGAATCGAACCCGGGTCCTACGGCATGTCCTCGAGGCTTCTCCGTGCGCAGTCCGCTATGTCGTTCTCGGATCTCCCGGTCTCGCGAACTTGCCGGGAGGACGATCCCAGTCGCTGTTTGATGTTCCGATGAGCCCCGCGACCGAACTCATCGGTGGATCCCTCTAGCTGACGTCAGGCTCCGGGCCGAGGGCGTTCCCGGTCTGACGGACTAGCTGTCGCTTAGGCAGCGAGAGCGTAGTCGCGCTGATTTGAATCGGCGCTTAATTGGTTGCATCGACGCTTACGGTGGTCTCTTGCCTGCACCGGCACGCTTCCCTTGATTCGATGCGCGAAGTCGAAGCCGTTCAGCCCCTCGCATCCCCGCCGACCTTCGGCAGGACAGTTCAGTTTACCTTCCAACCAACGCCGGGCTGCCGATTAACCATCCCACCGCCGTTGCGACTGTGCCGTTTGGTTCGAGACACGCCGCTCAGGGCGTATGAAACCACACACTCGGCGCGAAGAGCGAGCTAGATCGTGTAGCGCAGCCTGTCGACAACCTGCTGCCCCAGCGCGACGTCTCCGCGGATCTCGATCGCGTCCGCGCTCTCGGCTGCCGTCGTGCGCCCGCCCGCCAGACGCGTGAACAACACGGCATCCAGCAGGATCGACGTGGTCGGTTCGCCGTCGAACTCTTCGACCACCCGCCCGCGGCCATCCACTGCCACGCGCACCGTGCGCTGCAGGGCGCCGGTCAGGTCGAATTCCACCCGGCTGCCCTCAGGGGCCTTCCCCAGCTTCCCGACGACGTAGCCCATGGTCGCCGTCACCTCGTCGAACGCCTGCTCCGCAGACGCGTCGGCGACGACGTCGTTGCTGGCCCACACACCGACCACGTCTCTGATGTCCTGCTCGTGCATCCAGCAGTCGAACACCCGTATCCGCATGAAACGCCCATATGTGTCCGCTCCCGCGGGGGTGGCCGCCGTCTCGTTCCAGTCGTCGTCGCTGATGTCGGCCAGCGCCTTGCGCCGCTCACCCGTGACGGAGCGGAACTTGTCCAGGACGGCATCGTGGCGCACATCGTGCAGATGCCTGACCCAGCATTCGTTCATCACACCGATCTCGTTGTGCACGTGCGGAAGTGCCGTCACGTCGCAGTCGGGTTCCGGCGCCGGCTCACCCATCAGGAACGACTCGGTGCCGATGATGTGCGAGACGACGTCATGAACCCGCCAACCCGGCAACGCGGTCTGCGCCTCCCACTGCGAATCGGACAAGCCCGCCAACAACTCGTCTATGTCGTCCCAACACTTGAACAGTCCGTCGAGCACCTCGCGCTTGTCGAGCTGGGTCATTCACCGATGCTAACGCTGGTCGGCGAAGACCATTTGATCTCAGCAAGCGGCGACGCGTGTCCGAAACGGTAGCCCTGCGCTAGGCGGCACCCGGCAGTGAATACCGTGGCGGCCTGCGCCGCCGACTCGATTCCCTCGGCAATGACTTCAAGGCCGAGTTCGTCACACAGCCGGATGACGGAACGGTATAGCGTCTCGTCTCGATCGAGCGCCGCCGCCAAGGCCAAGCTGCGGTCGAGCTTGATGATCTGCACGGGCAATAGATGCAGGTAGACCAAGGAATTGTAGCCCGCGCCGAAATCGTCCAGCGCGACCTTGATACCCAGTGCGTTCAGCCGGTCGATCTGCGCGGCGGCATCGGCGAGATCAACGATCGGTACCGATTCGGTGATCTCGATGACGAGGTGGCTCGGCTCCACGCCGCAGTCCGCCAGCGTCTGGCGCACATGCTGCTCGAATTCAAGACTGCCCAGCCGCGCTGCCCCGATGTTGACGTGAACGCCGATACCCAGTCCCGCGGCCCCCACCTCCTTGCAGGCCATGCCCAGCACCATCGCATCGACATCCGCTCCGAGCCCGGCCGCTTCTGCCGCTGCGACAAAGGTCTCGGGGGGAATCTGCGTTCCGTTGGGTGCGGTCCATCTGGCCAGAGCCTCGACGGCTACCGGCGCGCCGTCCGGAAGCCGCACGATCGGCTGATACTCGAGGCTGAAGCCCGGCGGGATGCCGCCGTTGGCCTGCCGCAGCGCACTCGGGAAATCCGCGGACACGGCCAGCGACGGTCGGTAAACCACCGCGGTGTCTTTCCCGATTCGCTTTCCCGCGTACATCGAGATATCCGCTTGTCGCAGAAGATCATCGGATGTCGGCGTGGGTGCTCCGAAGCCGGCACGGACCAGACCCATGCTGGCACGGACCCGCACCGAGGTCCCATGGATCGCGAACGGATGACGGAGCGCGAGGCGGACGCGATCCGCGACGATCTCCGGTGCCTCCAATTCGCCGACGATCAGTATCGCGAACTCGTCGCCGCCGATGCGCGCCAACGTGTCGCCATCCCCCACGCACCGCAGGAGTCGTCTTCCAACCGCACATAGCAACTCGTCACCCGCGGCGTGCCCGAACTGATCGTTGACCTCTTTGAAATCGTCGAGATCGACGAAGATCAGGACGAAGGGGCCCTCGCCAGTCACGTCGTCGAGCCGCTGCGCGAAGAGCAGCCGGTTCGGTAATCCGGTCAACGCGTCATGGTGCACCTGGTGGGCCAGCCGGACCTGAGCCTCGACCAGCCGCTCGTTCAACTGCCTTTGTGCGCGCATGGCCACGACCTGTCGGGCCGCGACCAACACCACCATCACCACGCCCGCACTGACGACGAGCGGGCTAAGGGGCTGTCCGATCAGCACGTGAAAGGCGCACATGAGCACGATTCCGGTAAACCCCACATAGGGCAGCACCAGCTGTGCCCAGCCCATCGCATCGTTACTGCGCCCCGCGGACCGGTCGAGTACCGCGTAGGCGATCAGGATCGGTCCGAGGACGAACCCGACGCTGCCCCACAGTTCACCGCGTTCAATTCCAACCTCGTGGAAATACGCGATCATCCGGTCCGATGAAGCAATCACTACAACCCCGCCCGCCAACATGAGGAAGGCCAGCCGATGGGGACGATCCGGCCGGTAGGTCCTCGCCATCAGCACCGCCGCGACCACAATCGCCATTTCTGTCAACGAGTACGCAAACACCACGGTGGTGCTCTCCGATCGAGGCAGCGCGTGGCCGGCCGACGCGGTGAACCCAGCGATCACCACGAACATCGCGAACGCTATGGCAGCCACCAGTCCGTCGAGAACGTGGACGACAGACGAATCGCTTTCTGCGAGAACGTCGGAACGGACGGTCACGCCGCGTCCCGCCCGCACCAGGAGCAGCATTGCTGTTAGTAACAACACCGGCGGAAGAAAGTACGCCGCCACTCCGACCGGCGACGCTGCGCTATGGACGGACGCGGCACCGCTCCACCACCACACGAGCTCGTCGACCATCCAAATCACGAATGCTGCGCCGATCAGCAGTCGCCACCACCGCGACGCACCCCTCACCCGTCGCGCCGCCGCGACTGCGCACACCACGGTCCCGACGCCGACTAACCCTTGGAGAACCAGCCTTCCCCAGCGGGCCGCATCGTCGCCCCAGAGCGCGAGAGCGTTGACCGACACCAGCACACTGGCGGTGGCAAACAATCCAACTCGCAGCCGGGAGCCCGTTGACGACATGCAGCTCCTTCCCGTGAGGGTGACGGGGGGACGCCAACTGCCATGATGCCCCAACGGAGCCCGCTGTTTGACAACAATGACGATTGTGAGTAGGCGCCAAGAGCAAACGCGAAGTTAGGTCATGCCTTTGGCCCGGCGACCCAACTCGCGGGTGACCTCGCGCTGCGCGTCCCGGCGCGCCATGTCCTGGCGCTTGTCGTGTGCCTGCTTGCCGCGCGCGAGGGCAAGTTCGACCTTCACCTTGCCCTCGAGGAAATAGAGCGACAACGGCACCAGGGTGAGGTTGCCGTCGCGGATCTTGCCGATCAGCGTGTCGATTTCGCGGCGGTGCAACAACAGCTTGCGCGTCCGCCGTGGCTCATGGTTGGTCCAACTGCCTGCGCGGTATTCGGGAATGTGCACGTTACGCAGCCACACCTCGCCGTCGTCGACGGTGGCGAACCCGTCGACCAGCGATGCCTTGCCTTCACGCAGGCTCTTTACCTCGGTGCCCTCCAGCACCACCCCGGCTTCGAACACGTCGAGGATCGAATAGTCATGGCGCGCTTTGCGATTCGACGCAACAATCTGGCGCGGCGGGCCGCCCTTGGCCGAATTCTTCTTGCTCACCACTAGCGCCGTACGTACAGCCGCAGCGTCGCATACGCAGTCACACCCGCGATCGCCACGCTGATCAGCAGGAAGGGCGTGATGTAGAGGATGTCCAGATAATCGACGCGGGCGATCAACGGAGGGTTCGGCGGCGGCACGTCGTAGAACCGCTTGAGCGCACTTTCGAGGAAGAAGGCGCGCACGAAGATCAACCCGAACACTGCAATGATCACGCCGATCAGCGCGGCCAGCATTGCCTCCAGCAGGAACGGCAGCTGGGTATACCAGCGACTCGCGCCGACGAGGCGCATGATCCCGATCTCGGTCCGCCGGTTGAAAGCCGACACTTGAACCATGTTGGCTATCAACAAGATCGCGCCGATGGCCTGCACCACCGCAACGGCGAACACGGCGTCGCGGATGCCGTACAGCAGCGAGAACAACTTGTCGATGAGTTCCTTCTGGTTGAGGACGCTCTTGACGCCGGGCTGCACCAGCATCGCCTTCTCGAATCCCCCGGGGTCGTCGGGATTCACCAGCCTCACTTTGAACGACGCGGGAAAGGCCGTCTTCGTCGCGAACTCCTTGAACGACGGAATCCTGCTGATCGCGTCTTGGTACGCCTTTTCGGGGTTCAGATATACGACGTGCTCGACGTCGTCGCGGGTGTTCAACAGGTCAGACAGCGCTTTGCACGGGTTCTGCTGGCAGTCCGGATCCTGTTGAGAGACATCGGAGTTCAAGAACACCTGTGATTCCACCCGGCTCAGGTAGATCTTGCTGGACTGATCTGCGAGCCGCCACACCAGCAGGGCGCCGCCGAAAAGGCCGATGGAGATCGCCGTCGTCACGATCATCGCGACGGTCATCGTTATGTTGCGCCGAAAGCCCGTCCAGATCTCGTTGAGCAGGAATTGCCAGCGCACTTAGCGGTCCATCCCGTACACGCCGCGCTTTTCGTCGCGCACGAGTTTGCCCATGTCGAGTTCGACCACCCGCTGGCGCATCGCGTCGACGATGTGATGGTCGTGTGTGGCCATCACGACCGTCGTGCCGGTCCGATTGATCCGTTCGAGCAGGTCCACGATGTCCTTACTGGTGTCCGGGTCGAGGTTTCCGGTGGGCTCGTCGGCCAGCAGCACCAAGGGACGGTTGACGAAGGCCCTGGCCATCGCCACCCGCTGCTGCTCACCGCCGGACAACTCCTGCGGCAGCCGGTTCGCCTTGCCCAGCAGGCCGACCATCTCCAGGACATCGGGCACCACTCGCTTGATCACCTCGGAACGCTTCCCGATCACCTCGAGCGCGAACGCGACGTTCTCATACACCGTCTTCTGCTGGAGCAGCCGGAAGTCCTGGAACACACAACCGATCACCTGGCGCAGATGCGGGACGTTGCGACCGTGCAGATTGTTGACGTGAAACTTCGACACCTGGATCTCGCCTGTGGTGGGTTTCTCCTCGCCCAGCAACAGCCGCATGAACGTCGACTTCCCCGAACCCGAGGGC
>JAVHWG010000606.1:0-6805 GCA_032159965.1 Mycobacterium sp. | reverse complement strand
GAAACTTCGTGCCGCGATATTCGATGTACTTCGGCGGGATGGACTCGATGCCATCGAGTAGCTCGGCGGTCTTCTTGCGGCCATGGGTCTCGACTACCGCGGCGACGAGGTCGGTGCCACGGTCCAGCCGGCGATGCGCCTCACCCAGCATCGCAAAGGTTTTGCCGACGCCGGGAGCTGCGCCGAGGTAGATGCGCAGCTCGCCGCGCCTCGGTTTGTGGTCGGCGCTCACATCCTCATCATCCACTGGGTGGTCAGCTGTTGACGGGAAACTTCTTGTCGAGTTCGGTGTTGAGCTGTAAAACGTTGACCCGCGGTTCGCCCAGGAATCCCAACGCCCGGCCGCTTTCGTTGTCGTGCACAGCCTGGCGGACCTGATCCGAATTGAGACCGCGCGCCTTCGCGACACGCGGAATCTGAAGCTCTGCGTAGGCGACCGAGATGTCCGGATCGAGGCCGCTTGCGCTCGCGGTGACGGCGTCGGCGGGCACCGGGGGATCGGCAGGCGCGGCGCCGCGGATCGGCACGATCTGGCCGAACCGGTATTCCGCGTCCTCACCGAACTTGGCGCACTCCACGCGCACACCCTCGTAGAAATTCACGAACGGGGTCGTCGTCGTTTCGCACGGTTGGTTGACGCTGACCACTCTCGTCGGCCTGACCACGTTGCCGCGATTGTCGCGCGCACCGATCACCGACAGCACCGCGCCCACACCGTCGGCAGTGCAGTATGGCCGTGAACCGTCGACGCCTTCGAGCTTGCCGACGGTGATACTTCGCGCGCACACCTGCGTGAGCAGGCTTGGCTTGAAACCGTTGTCGTCGGCCGGCAGCGTGGGGTCGCCGGCGGTGTCGACGATGCTTTCCGGCCCGAGGTTGCTCGCGCTCGTCGACAGCGGGTCGTAGCCGTCGCCGGCCGCCGAGGGGCGGCTCTGGAAGTACTTGGGGATCGCGTTCCCGTCGGAGTCGGCGAAGCTCTGGCCGATGAGGCTGCTGCCGACCGGCTTCCCGTTGGCCTCGATGATCGATCCGTTCGCGTTGTCATGCAGCCCGGGGATCTGCGCCACCAGCCAGATGAGTAGGGGATAGCCGACGCCGGTGATGACGGTCAGCACGAGCAGGGCGCGCAACGCGGCCCAGTGCACACGGATGATGTTTGCGATCTTCATGTCAGGACATCCCTGGGACGAATTGGATGATGAGGTCGATGAGTTTGATCCCGACGAACGGCGCGATGATGCCGCCGAGACCGTAGAGGCAGAGATTGCGGCTCAACAGCTTTGACGCGCTGCTCGGCGTGTAGCGAACACCTCGCAGCGCCAGCGGGATCAGCGCCACGATGATGATCGCGTTGAAGATCACCGCGGACAGAATCGCCGACTGGGGGCTGTGCAGCCGCATGATGTTGAGCAGATCCAGGCCGGGGAACAAGACGACGAACATCGCCGGGATGATTGCGAAGTACTTCGCGATGTCATTAGCGATTGAGAACGTCGTCAGCGCTCCGCGGGTGATCAGCAGTTGCTTGCCGATCTCCACGATCTCGATGAGCTTGGTCGGGTCGGAGTCGAGATCGACCATGTTGCCGGCCTCTTTGGCCGCCGACGTACCCGTGTTCATCGCGACGCCGACGTCGGCCTGTGCGAGCGCGGGTGCGTCGTTGGTGCCGTCGCCCGTCATCGCGACGAGTTTGCCACCCTCCTGCTCGCGTTTGATCAGCGCCATCTTGTCTTCGGGTGTGGCCTCGGCGAGGAAGTCGTCGACGCCCGCCTCGTCGGCAATGGCCTTGGCGGTCAACGGGTTGTCGCCGGTGATCATCACGGTGCGGATGCCCATTCGGCGCATCTCGTCGAACCTTTCACGCATGCCCTGCTTGACGACATCCTTGAGGTGAATGACACCGAGAACCGCTGCCTTGCCGTGCCTCACTTCCCCGACCACCAGGGGTGTGCCGCCTGCGGCCGAGATGCCGTCGACGATTGCGCCCAGTTCGGACGGGATGTCGCCGCCTTGACCGCGCACCCATTCGGCGACAGAACTGGCCGCGCCTTTGCGCAGCTGATGTCCGTCGACATCGACGCCGGACATCCTTGTCGTAGCACTGAATTCGGCCCATTGCGCATGCGCAAGCTCACCGGGGGTGCGGGCCCTCAGCCCGTACTGCTGCTTGGCGAACACCACGATGGACCGACCCTCGGGAGTTTCGTCGGCGAGGCTGGACAGCTGCGCTGCGTCGGCCAGCGCTTGTGTGGAGACGCCGGGCACCGGGACGAATTCGGACGCCTGCCGGTTGCCGAGCGTGATCGTTCCGGTCTTGTCGAGCAGCAACGTGTTGACGTCTCCCGCTGCCTCCACGGCACGGCCGGACATCGCAAGCACGTTGCGCTGCACCAGCCGGTCCATGCCCGCGATACCGATGGCCGACAGCAGCGCGCCGATCGTGGTGGGGATCAGGCACACCAGCAGAGAGACCATCACGATGCCGGACACGCCGTTGGATGTCAGTGCCAGGCTGTCCGGGACGCCGGGGTTGTTCATCTTCGAGTAGATCGCCAACGGCTGAAGCGTCGCAACCGCGAACACGAAGATGATCGTCAGCGCGGCCAGCAGAATGTTCAGCGCGATCTCGTTCGGTGTCTTCTGCCTGTTGGCGCCCTCGACGAGCGCGATCATCCGGTCGATGAAGCTCTCACCGGGTTTCTGCGTGATTCGTACGACGATGCGGTCGGACAGCACGGTCGTGCCTCCGGTCACCGCTGACCGGTCACCGCCGGACTCACGGATCACGGGCGCGGATTCACCCGTTATCGCCGATTCGTCCACGGAGGCAATGCCTTCCACGACATCACCGTCACCGGGTATGACCTGTCCTGCTTCGACGACGACGGTGTCGCCCTGCGCCAGCAGCGGTGCGGCGACTTCCTCTTCGCGTCCGGGGCTGGTCGGCGCCCAGTCGATCAGACGGCGTGCCATGGTGTCGGCCTTCGTCTTGCGCAGAGTCTCCGCCTGCGCCTTGCCGCGGCCCTCGGCCACGGCTTCGGCCAAGTTCGCGAAAATCACTGTCAGCCAGAGCCATACGACGGTCAGCCAGGCGAACCACGAGGGGTCGGCAATGGCCAGGATGGTGCTCCAGATGGCGCCCAGCTCGACGATCAGCATCACCGGGTTGTGCCAGAGCGAGCGAGGATCGAGCTTGCGCACGGCGTCGGGCGTCGCCTTCAGCAGCATCTTCGGATCGAGGAGACCGCCCTGTATCCGTTTCGTTCTGCTGGTGACAACCTCCGGGGACTGCGTAATCGAATCGACTGTGTCAGTGGAGAGTTCAGTGGTCATCGTCAGTGTATTCCTTCAGCGAGTGGACCTAATGCGAGCATCGGCAGGAACGTCAGCGCCACGAGGATGACGGTCACGGCGGCCACCATGCCGACGAACTGTGGCCGGTGCGTCGGTAGCGTGCCGATGGACTCCGGAGTGCTGCCCTGCTTGGCCAGCGAGCCTGCCAGCGCCAGCACCAGGACCATCGGCAGGAATCTGCCCAACACCATCGCCAACCCCAGAGCGGTGTTGTACCAGACGGTGTTGACGGTGATCCCGGCGAACGCCGATCCGTTGTTGTTGGCCGCGGATGTGAACGCGTACAGCACTTCCGAAAGCCCATGAGGGCCGGTGTTGAGCATTCCGGCGCGCTCACCGGGCAGTGCCATCGCCACGGCAGTGCCTATCAGGACGATCAGCGGCGTGACGAGGAAATAGCTTGCGGCAAGCTTGATTTCCCGTGGGTTGATCTTCTTGCCCAGGTACTCGGGGGTGCGCCCCACCATCAGGCCGGCGACGAACACCGTGATGACCGCAAGGATCAGCATGCCGTACAACCCGGAGCCGGTGCCGCCGGGCGCGACCTCGCCGAGTTGCATGTTGAACAGGGTCATCAACCCGCCCAGGCTCGTGTACGAGTCGTGGAACGAGTTGACGGCGCCGGTGGACGTCAGTGTCGTCGCGTCGGCGAAGACTGCCGAATCGGCAACGCCGAACCGCTGATCGACCCCTTCCATCGCGGCGCCTACCGAGCCAGGCACCGTCCCGTGGTGTTGCAACTGGAACCACATCATCAGCGACACGCTGATAAGCGCCAGCGTCGCCATGACCAGCGCGATCGCGGAACCCTGTTTCTTGCTGCCGATCATCCTGCCGAAGGTGCGGGGCAGCGAGAAACTGATGACCAGCAGCAGGAAGATCTCGACCCAGTTCGTCCAGCTGGCCGGGTTCTCGAACGGATGGGCCGAGTTCACGTTGTAGAACCCGCCGCCGTTGGTGCCGATTTCCTTGATGGCCTCCTGGCTGGCGACCGGGCCGCCGGTGATGGTCTGCTGGGCGCCGGCCAGCGTATTGACGACCTGGTCGTGCAGGTGGAAGTTCTGGATCGCGCCACCGGCGATCAGCACGATCGCGGCGACGATCGAGATCGGCAGCAGAATGCGAAGCGTGCCGCGGACAAGATCGACCCAGAAGTTGCCCAGTTCGCCGGTTCGCCTGCGGGCGAATCCCCGCACCAGCGCGATCGCGACGGCCATACCTACTGCCGCGGAAACGAAGTTCTGCACCGCGAGGCCGGCCATCTGCACCAGGTGACCCTGGGTTGATTCGCCGGAGTAGGCCTGCCAGTTGGTGTTCGTCACGAAGCTGACCGCGGTGTTCCACGCCAATGCCGGTGTCATCGGCGTCGCAGGGTTGTTCAGGTGCAGTGGGAGCTTGCCCTGAATCAGTTGGAAGACAAAGAGAAACAGGATGCTGATAGCCGAGAACGCCAGCGCGCTGCGCGCATACGCGCCCCAGGTCTGCTCGGATTTCGGGTCCGCCCCGATCGAGCGGTAGATCCAGCGCTCGGCGCGGGAATGCCGCTCCGACGCGTACACCCGGTACATGTAGTCGCCCAGTGGCACGTGCACGGCCACCAGGGCGACGATGAGAAGGGCGAGGAAAGCGATCCCCGCGGTGGTGGTACTCACTAGAACCTCTCCGGGAACAGCAGTGCGGCTGCGAGAAACAGCGCGAGGAGGACGGACAGCGCCAATCCGACTGCGTTTTCGATGCTCACAGGTTCTCGACCAACTTCTGGATGAGGCCGAGAAGGCCAAAGATGGCCACGGTCAGCAGGATGTAAATCAGGACGGACATCTTGGCTTCCTCAACAATCCGGTCACTGCAGCAGTCGTCGCGCCCCTGTGGGCGGGGGCCAACTTCAAGCTAGGCACGGCCGCAAGGCCCATCGGCGTTTGTTGACGGTTTCTTGACGCCCTCGACGTTCACATTTACGGCATTCATCGGGACGCCCGCTTGACCGCGATGGCTGCCGGCATGGCGTCGCGGCCGACCCGTCGGGCATCATGTCAGGCGACCTTGTAAGCGATCGAGAAACAACCCGACGGGAGCCGCAGTGGCGCTGCGACTGGCATTGGTGCTCGCCGGCGGCGGGGTTGCCGGAGTGGCCTGGGAGACAGGGTTTCTCCTCGGCGTACAGGACCAGGCACCCGCCGCGGCGCGCCGCCTACTGGATGCCGAGTTGCTGCTGGGCACATCAGCGGGTTCGACCGTGGCAGCGCAGGTTTCCAGTGGCGCCGGGTTGGCGGACCTGTACGAGAGGCAACTCGCGCCCAACAGCCACGAAATCGAACCGGGCATCGAAATCGACGATCTGATGGCACTTTTCGAGCGGGCGGTGGCAGGAAGTGGGCAGTCGAGCGCCGAGCGACTGCGCGCCGTCGGTCAGCAGGCGGTCGCGACGGAAACGGTGACCGAGGACGTGCGCCGCGCCGTGATCGCTGCGCGGCTGCCGTCGCAGGCATGGCCGGACCGGCGTCTTGTGGTAACGGCGATCGACGTCGAAACCGGCGAGCGGGTGCTGCTCGACCGCGAGAGCGGAGCGGCCCTGGTAGACGCCGTCGCCGCGAGTTGCGCTGTGCCGGGCGTATGGCCGCCAGTCACGATCGGGGCGCGGCGATTCATGGACGGCGGGGTAGGCAGCACCGCGAACGTAGACGCCGTCACCGACGTCGACGCTGTCGTGCTGCTTGCGCCGTCGCAGGAGCCGGGAGCGGCGCTCTTCGGACGCAGCCTGGCCGACGAATTGGCCGACTTCGCGGGTCCCAGCCTCGCCGTGTTCGCCGACGACGCGTCGATCGCCGCTTTCGGCCCCAACGTGCTCAGCCCCGCAAGTCGGGCTCCGTCGGCGACGGCCGGTCGGGAGCAGGGCCGCCGACAGGCGGCTGAGGTCGCGGCGTTCCTGGGGACCCTCGCCTGATGGGGCGGCGGCGTGCTATCCGCCTGCCTTCTGGATGTCGAGGATGTTGCTGACCAGGCTGGCCGTGTCGGGGGTGCCCAGCCCGGTCGCGAGGTCGAAGCCGGTGCCGCTGTTGTAGGCGATGTTGCCGCCGAAGGTGACGTCGTGGAACGCGGACTTTTTACCCGTCGCCGCTTTGTAGAGCACGGGATTGATGTTTCCGAGAGCGTGCCCGCCGTGTGCGGTCAGATACTGGTTCATCAACGCCGTCAGCGCGGCCCAGATCGGTGCCGACAGGGAGGTGCCGCCGCCGCTGTGGGCTTTGCCGTCCATGAAGAAGGTGGCGCCGGTCGAGCCGTCGGCCACCGCGGAGATGTCCGGCGCCAGGCGATGGTTCGCCGGGTCAGGGACCTTCTCGTGGTTCACGATGAGGTTGGGGGCCAAAGGCACGTCGCGTTGCCAGTCGGGTCGGGGGTACAGGTTCGAGACGCCGCCGCCGGTCCCGAACCCGCTGGGATACTCGGCCCA
>JAVHWG010000493.1:0-7608 GCA_032159965.1 Mycobacterium sp. | reverse complement strand
CGTCTGGCGATACCGAGTCCACCGCTGGGAGATCAGCCCGCAGGCCGCGTTCACCCGCACGGGATGGCTGGTCCAGGAGCGCAGGATCGCGCCGATCTCACGGGTGCAGACCGTGGACACCTACCGCGGCCCGCTGGACCGGCTGTTCAAAGTCGCCAACGTCACCGTCACCACCGCGTCGTCGGCCGGAGCCGTGCACATCCGCGCGCTGGACAACGATGTCGCGGATCGGGTGGTCGAGCAGCTGACCGACATCGCGGCGCTGGGCGCCGAGGATGCGACGTGAGCGACACGGCGAACTGGCAGCGCCTGAGCCCGCGCATGCTGCTGGTCCATCCTGTCCACGAAGTTCTGCGTCAGCTGCCCGTTCTGGTCGGATCGTTGGTTCTCGGCTCGACGACCGGCAATCAGGCGTGGCCGCTGGCCGCGCTGGCTGTGATCGTGGGTCTGGGCGTGCTGCGCTGGTTCTTCACCACCTACCGGATGACCGAGGACTACCTCGAAATGCGCACAGGCATGCTGCGGCGCCGATCGGTCTCATTGCCTCGCAACCGAATTCGTTCCGTGCAGACAGACTCACGACTGCTGCACCGGCTGCTCGGGCTCACTGTCGTGCGGTTGGGCACCGGTCACGAGTCCCGAGGCGAACCGGCCTTCGCGCTGGATGCGGTGCAGGCCTCGGAGGTGCCGCGCCTGCGGGCACTGCTGGTGGCCGAGCCATCGGTTCCGGCCGGCCCTCTGCGCGAGGACAGGGCGGCAGGCCGGGTGTTGGCGCGGTGGCACCCGTCTTGGTTGCGGTACGCGCCGCTGAGCTTCTCGGGGCTGCTGATGATCGCGGCCGTCGTCGGCGTGGCCTACCAGGCCGGAGTTGGGGCGAGACTCTCCGAGCGGGTCGCCAGGGCCGGGGTCGAAGCCGCGCACCGCACGGGCATCGTCGTCGTGATCGGTGTCAGCGCGCTCGGGCTGGTCGCGGCGTCTGTGGTGCTTGCGGTGCTGTGGTCGTGGCTGACGTACGGCGGGCTGGTACTGAGCCGGGATCCAGGTGCGCTGCACCTGCGGCACGGCGTGCTGCGGGTGCGCGAGTACACGTTCGACACGAGCCGGCTGCGCGGCGGCTCGCTGCGTGAACCGCTTGCGGTGCGGGCGATGGGCGGGGCGCGGCTGGATGCCGTGATGACCGGCGTGCACGGCGAGGGTGAGTCGTCGGTGTTGTTGCCGCCATGCCCGTCGGCCACAGCCACGTCGGTGCTCAAGGCATTGATCGACGACGAGGCCGCGGTCGCAGGGCCGCTAGAACGGCATGGCGCGGCGGCAGCGCGGCGGCGGTGGACTCGTGCGCTGGCGATGCCGCTGCTGGCGGGCGTCGTGCTCGCCGGCTTGGCCACCGTGCACCGGGTGTACGGCTCGGTATGGCTGGTGTGGGCGGCGGTGACGGTCGCGTGTGCGCTGCTGGCGTTCGACCGGGTCCGCTCGCTGGGTCATCGGGTCGATGGCGGCTGGCTGGTAGCGCGGGCGGGGAGTCTGGATCGCCGCCGCGACTGCATCGCGTGTGCGGGCATCATCGGCTGGACGGTCCGTCAGACGTTCTTCCAGAGGCGTGCGGGCGTCGCGACGCTGATCGCGGCGACGGCCGCTGGGCGCAAGCGCTACCAGGTGATCGACGTGCCGGCTGCGCTGGCGTGGGCAGTGGCGGCCGACGCGTCGCCGTGGGTGGCAGACAGCGTGTGGGCGCGCGAAGTAGTGATCAGTCGGCGTGTTTGATCGTCGACATGAAAGCCAGACAGGCACCATCTGACTCGCGAAAAAGCAGGTGCTGGTTGCGAACTTGCCCGGACTCGTCACGTGTTCTCGACACGGGCTCGAGGAACATCGCATCGGTAAGGTCGCTGTTTGCGAAGTAGTAGATATCTCGCTTCTTCATGCGGAGATCGACTTCGTCGGGATACCGCCTCAGCACAAGCAGATCGGAGATGCTCTGATACGCGGCGAAGTACAGCAGGTTTGCCCCGTTGGAGTCGGTGAAGGGGTTGATGGCGTAGACCTCTTCGGGTTGAGGGGGTCGCTGCGCTTTACTCCGGCCGTATTCGGACCGAACGGCGGAATACTCCTGGAAAAACGGGCTGAGGTCCGACGCTGAGTCGACTCCCTCGAAATCGCCGGCAGGCTCACTCTTCAATAGCGCATTGCTGCCTTCGTTTGCGCGAACCGAGAATGTGGTGAGGAGGCTGGCGGTGCCTGCGGACTTTCCGCCTTCGAACGTAATGTCACTTTGCACCGTCGAGCGGCCGAACCGCGTCATCTCAAGAGCGAAGTTTATCTTGTCACCCTCAGGAAAGGCTTGCAGTGTGCTGTCGAGCTCGATGCGGATGTGCACGAAAGTCGCATAGAGCCGCCGGTCCCGAGAATCGACCAGATCACTCGATTGTCGCCCGAGTGAGCTACATAATTTCGCCCAATGGAAATCGCCCAGCTCTTTCAGTAGCCAGTTCTCCGACAGACAGCCCAAGGCCATCTGCGGCATATTGACCTCAACTGTGCGGTTCATCGAAAAGCCTCAGAACGTCGTCGGGGGTCTCTAGCGACAACCAATCCTCGTCGTCGAGGCGGATCCCGTGCCGGACCTCGAGGGCCGCTCTCAGCTCGACCAGGTTCCAGCTGTCGACACCGAGATCCTCGAAAGAAACTGCAGTATCTGCGTCCGGTTCCAACTTCAGGGCGGAACAGAGTTGCTCTTTATCCATTGGCATGACCTTTTACGCTGTTGATGCTAGCTCGCATCCTCCGCTTCTGGATTGCTCGGGCTGGAAATCCTGCGACAATCGTGGCGGGTGGGACGTCAGATTGGACAACGG
This sequence comes from Mycobacterium sp., assembly GCA_032159965.1. Taxonomy (GTDB): domain Bacteria; phylum Actinomycetota; class Actinomycetes; order Mycobacteriales; family Mycobacteriaceae; genus Mycobacterium. The sequence continues at coordinate 4,756 of JAVHWG010000493.1, read as the reverse complement.
AACACGCGCCGACGACCGCTCCGCGACCAACGCGGACGCCGGGCCCGACGAAGGCTCGGGCTGCGACCCAGCACTCTGATTCGATGGTGATGGGACCTTCCAGGTCGGGAAACGAGATAATGCGCGGATCGTGAGTGCCCGCGCACAGATAAGCCTCCTGAGATATCACCGTGTGGTCGCCGAGGGTGATCTCAGAGATAGTGTAAAGCGTCGCATTGTCGCCGATCCAGCAATTGTCACCGACAATCAGTTTCCAGGGATAAGTCACACGAACACCGGGTCGAATACGGACGTTCTTCCCGATCTGCGCACCAAAAAGGCGCAAAGCGAAGCGTCGCCATCCGTACAATATCTGCGGCGTCGGACGCACGAACGCGGCGTCAAATATCCACCACAACTGCACATACCATGCTGGTCGCCCGCGGCCACCTTCGCGTGGTGTGAACTGTGTCAAGTCCTGGAATTGATTCACCGTCAAATTTGCCTCTCCGCCGCGGTCTCGAATCCTACGTGGCGCACGCAGACGTATCCAAGCGACAGCGTGCCGGCCGGGCCGCCGGACCGGTGACGAAGCGGTAGGTGGCGCGCCCCTGACACCGCGGGTCGGGGTATGGCACATTCGAGAACGTGATTACCGGTATCGCCCACACCGGGGTGTGCGTGCCCGACTGCGAGGCCGCCGTCGCGTACTACCGCGATGTGCTCGGCCTACGGGTGCTGTCGCCGCCGTATGTGATGGACGGCGATGCCATCCGCGATGACATGGGGCAGCTGATCCCGGATCCCGCGATGAAGGCGGCGATCCTCGGGTTCGGCGACGACGATCGCGTGCTCGAGGTGATCGAGTATCTGCGCGCGGACGGGAAGGAGCATGACCGCGCTCTCACTGATGCCGGGCTCTCGCACGTCGGATTGATCTGTGAGGACATCGAAGCCACTCGTGCCGCACTCGAGGACAAGGGCGTGCAGTTTCTTGTGGACGGCATCGCCGACGTCGCACGCGTGCGCACCACGTGGTTCGCCGACCCGTGGGGCGTGGTCTTCATTCTCGTCGAGAAGACTCGCCCGGACCGTCCCTATTTTGCGCAGTACGCGTGAGGGTCGCGGTCGTCGGTGCCGGCGCGGGCGGTATCGCGATGGGCCTTCAGCTCGCGGACGCGGGCTACGAGTTCACAATCTTCGACCGCGCCGACGGGTTCGGCGGGACCTGGCGGCACAACACTTTTCCCGGCGCGGAATGCGATGTGCCGAGCCACTTGTATTCGTTCTCCTTCGCCCCGAATCCCCGCTGGAGCAAGACCTACGCGATGCAGCCCGAGATTCTCGACTACCTCGAAGCCGTTGCGTCAGAGGGCGGGTTGGACCGGCACCTTCGCACCAACACCCGCGTAGAGACGATGCGGTGGTCTGACGCTCACCACCATTGGACGTTGACCACCGACGCAGGTGAGCATCGATTCGACGCGGTGGTCTGTGCCGTCGGGATGCTCGACATGCCGCACGTTCCGCAGATACCGAATGCGGAAGCGTTCCGCGGCAGGGCTTTTCACTCGTCGCGGTGGGACCACAGCCGTTCCACCGCCGGCGAGCGGGTCGCCTCGATAGGCACCGGTGCCAGCGCCATCCAGTACGTTCCCGCGATCGCGCAGCGCACCGCGCATCTGACGGTCTTTCAGCGCACGCCCATCTGGGTGTCCCCGAAGTTCGACTTTCCCTACACCCCAGAGCAACACGAGCTGTTCGAGCGCGACCCGGGCACAGCGCGCAAGATCCGTGACGAGGCATTCGAGGCTTACGAGTCGTCGAGCTTCGACGTCGACGCGGACCAGACCCGCGACGCCACCGAGCTGGCGTACAGCTACCTGATGCGCAAAGTGACTGACCCCGAGCTGCGGGCGAAGCTGACGCCCGACTACCCGGCGGGATGTAAGCGGCCATTGATGTCGCGAGCGTGGTTTCCCACTTTCGCACTGCCGCATGTGCATCTGGAGACCTCGCCGATCGTTCGGTTCACCGAGCACGGACTGCTCACCGCCGATGGCAACGAGCACCGCGTCGACACGGTCATCTACGGAACCGGCTTCAAGGCCGCCGACTACCTGAGCAGTCTCGACGTGTACGGGACTGGCGGCAGGCGGCTGTCCGACGACTGGGCCGACGGCGCGGAGGCGTACCTCGGCACACTGGTGGCCGGCTACCCGAACCTGTTCACGCTGTACGGGCCGAACACCAACGGCGTCAACTCGATCCTGTACATCCACGAGGTGCAGACCGAGTATGTCCGCCGGCTACTCGAGATGACGGAAGGTCGCGGCGCCCGTGCGATCGAGGTGACGCGCGAAGCACACGACAGATACAACGCGGAGCTCCAATCCGCGATGGCGGGCAAGGTCTGGCTGAGTTGCGACAACTACTTCCGCCATCCCAGCGGCAAGGTCGTGACGCAACTGCCATTCTCGGGCCGGAAGTTCGCCGACCGCGTCCGTGACGTGGATCTCGGCGACTATGAGCTGCGGAGTTAGTCCTGTCGAGTTGCATTGGTTCAGTTGCCGTTTACTGTCTGGACCATGACCGTCGGTGGAGTGCTATTCGACATCGATGGTGTGCTGACGACCTCATGGAAGCCGATCGCGGGCGCCGCCGAGACGCTGCGCGTCCTGAATAACGCCCAGATCGCCTGCACGTACCTCACGAACACCACGACCCGCACTCGTCAGCAGATCGCCGAGGCGCTCAGCCAGGCGGGCATGGAGGTGCGCGCCGACGAGGTCATCACGTCCGCGGTACTGACCGCCGACTACGTCCGCCAGACCTATCCGCACGCTCGGTGCTTCCTGGTCAACAGCGGCGACATCACCGAGGACATGCCCGGGATCGACCTCGTCGCGTCGGCGGATCTGGCCGCTGAGGACGGCGCACCCGACGTGGTGCTTTTGGGCGGGGCCGGTCCCGAATACGACCACCCGACACTCAGCCGCGTCTACGACTGGATGGCGCGGGGCGTGCCCGTGGTCGCGATGCACCGCAGCACATCCTGGACTACCGCCGAGGGCCTGCGGATCGACACCGGGATGTACCTGATCGGCATGGAAGAGACGTCCGGCCGCAAGGCCACCGCGGTCGGTAAACCCGCCCCGGAAGGGTTCCTTGCCGCCGCCGGCCGGCTGGGCGTGGAACCGGATCAGATGTTCATGGTGGGCGACGACCTGAACAACGACGTGCTGGCGGCGCAGGTCGTGGGTATGACGGGTGTGCTGGTGCGCACCGGCAAATTCCGGCAGGACACGCTGGACCGCTGGGCCGCAGACGAATTCGCGATGCAGCCCAACCACGTCATCGACTCCGTGGCAGACCTGCCCCAGTTACTGGGGCTCTAGGGCTCGACGAAGAAGTTGTCGTTCTTGACGAACCACTCCCTGCGCTCGTCATCGGTCATGCTCGCCAGCTGTCCGAACCCCTCGAAGTAGACCTCCCGCGGGGCGCCGGGGGCGAACAGCATCAGCGTCGACACCGGTTCGTCGGATTCGTTGCGGAAGCCGTGGACTCCGCCGGGTGGCACGTAGAGAAAGTCGCCCGGGTGTCCGTCGACCCACTCACGACCGTCGTAAAGCTTCAGCGATCCGGACAGCACGAAGAAGGCCTCCGACATAGCGCGGTGAAAGTGCGGACCGGGACCGCCGCCGGCCGGGCCGATGTCGACCCGGTAGAGGCCGTAGTCGCCGTCGGTCTTGTGCTGGTTGGCCAGGTACCGATACGCGACGGGACCCGCCGTGTAGTCAGGCGGACTGTCGGCGCGCCGGAGCGTGGCGCTGAACTCCGGTTCAGGCTTCGTGTACCGCGGTGGCGGATAGGGCGGGACTACCAGTGACATGCGGCTCCTATGGTTGCTCTCCGAATACCCCGCATCCCGGCTCCCGATTCTCGCTTCGCCATTTCACCGGGACGAGCTACGGGCCTGTGCTCCCTGCAGTGATCTTGCACTCTCTATACGCGAGTGCTAGAAATGACGTTGGCACTCCCGACCGGTGAGTGCTAGGTCGGGACGGTGAGACCGGGCCGCACAGCCCAGGTCGTCCGTCGCGGGCACTGCGCCCGACCACAAGAACGTGCATCCCCATAACCGGAGGAAACACTTCGCAATGTCCAAAATAATTGCGTACGACGAAGAGGCCCGTCGTGGCCTCGAGCGGGGTCTGAACGCCCTCGCCGACGCGGTAAAGGTGACGTTGGGCCCCAAGGGCCGCAACGTCGTCCTCGAAAAGAAGTGGGGCGCTCCCACGATCACCAACGATGGCGTGTCCATCGCCAAGGAGATCGAGCTGGAGGACCCCTACGAGAAGATCGGCGCTGAGCTGGTCAAGGAAGTCGCCAAGAAGACCGACGATGTCGCCGGCGACGGCACCACCACCGCCACCGTGCTGGCTCAGGCGCTTGTGCGCGAGGGTCTGCGCAACGTTGCGGCGGGTGCCAACCCGATGGCGCTGAAACGCGGCATCGAGAAGGCCGTCGAGAAGGTCACCGAGACACTTCTCAAGCAGGCCAAGGAGGTCACCACCAAGGAGCAGATCGCGGCCACGGCCGGCATCTCCGCCGGTGATCCCTCGATCGGCGAGCTGATCGCCGAGGCGATGGACAAGGTCGGCAACGAGGGTGTCATCACCGTCGAGGAGTCCAACACGTTCGGCCTGCAGCTCGAGCTCACCGAGGGCATGCGGTTCGACAAGGGCTACATCTCGGGCTACTTCGTCACCGACCC
>JAVHWG010000447.1:0-7259 GCA_032159965.1 Mycobacterium sp. | reverse complement strand
TTCTAACGGCAAAGCCCTTGACCGTCAACTGAACGAGCGTTTAGCATATTGAACATGCGTTCAGTCGACCTGACGGCCACAGCCCGAATCCGCGACGCGGCAATCGAGCAGTTCGGTGAACACGGCTTCAGCGTCGGCCTGCGCACCATCGCCGAGGCCGCGGGCGTCAGCGCGGCGCTGGTGATCCACCACTTCGGGTCCAAGGAGGCTCTGCGGACGGCCTGCGACGACTACGTCACCGAGGAGATCCGCACCGCGAAGTCCGAGTCGCTGCAGGCCGCCGATCCGGCGTCCTGGTTTGCGCAGGTGGCCGGGATGGAGTCCTACGCACCGATCATGCGGTACCTCGTGCGTAGCCTGCTGGCCGGCGGCGACCTCGCGAAGTCGTTCTGGCGGCGGATGCTCGAGAACGCCGAGGAGTACCTCGAGGAGGGCGTTCGCGCAGGCACTCTCAAGCCCAGCCGGGATCCCAAGGCGCGCGCGAAGTACCTCGGTCTGATCGGCGGCGGTGGATTCCTCCTCTACCTGCAGATGCATGACAACCCGAACGACATGACCGCCGTGCTTCACGACTACGGCCAGGAAATGGTGCTGCCGGCACTCGAGCTCTACACCAACGGGCTGATGAGCGACAGCACGATGTACGACGCCTTCGTGGCCCAAGAGGCCGCTCGAAAAGAAGGAACGACAAAAAAAGGAGACGCACATGACGACGACGTCTGAGCGGCGCGACGCGGTACCGGCCGTCGAAATACAAGGCCTGCACAAGTCTTTCGGCCGTACCAAAGCCCTCGACGGTTTGGACCTCGCAGTCGATCACGGCAGCATCTGCGGGTTTCTGGGCCCCAACGGTGCGGGCAAGTCGACCACGATCCGGGTCCTGCTGGGACTGCTGCGCGCGCAGAGCGGCACGGTCCGGCTGCTGGGCGGCGATCCGTGGCGCGACGCCGTGTCGCTGCACCGCCGGCTCGCGTACGTCCCCGGCGACGTGGCGTTGTGGCCGAATCTGACCGGCGGTCAGGCGATCGACTTCCTGTCCGGACTGCGCGGCGGAAACAACCGCAAACGCCGCGACCAGCTGATCGAGCGATTCGAACTCGATCCGCACAAGAAGGCGCGTACCTACTCCAAGGGCAACAGACAGAAGGTCGCGATCGTCGCGGCGTTCAGCAGCGACGTCGAACTCTACATTCTGGACGAGCCGACGTCGGGGCTGGACCCGTTGATGGAGAAGGCTTTTCAGCAATGCGTGCGCGAGGTTGCCGAGCGGGGGGCCGCGGTGCTGCTGTCCAGCCACATCCTCGCCGAGGTCGAGCAACTGTGCGACACGGTGACGATCATCCGCGCGGGGCGCAGCGTGCGGACCGGACGCCTGGAGGAGCTGCGGCACCTGATGCGGACCACAGTGAAGGTCCGCACACGCGAGGGCACCGAGCAGCTCCGCGACGCACCGTTTGTGCAGGATTTCGCCGAACAGGACGGTACCGCGTCGTTCTCGGTGGAATCCACCGACCTGGATTCGGCAATGAACCAGTTGACCAAGCTCGGCATCGCCGAATTGTCCGTGTTCCCAGCCTCTCTCGAGGATCTCTTCCTGCGCGAGTATCAGGGAGCACTGCAATGACCTCCGATACCCTCGCCCCGCACGGGCCGCAATCACAGTCCCCCGCCACCGGCGTCGGCGCCCTGCTGGCACTGGCGGCCCGGCGAGACCGGATCCGCCTGTCGGTCTGGGTCTCCGCGCTCACGCTGATGATGGTGTACGCACCCAACGCGGTGAAACTGGCCTACCCGGACGAGGCGTCTCGCGTCGCCCGAGTCAATCTGCTCAAGACGCCGGCGGGAATCATGCTCGGGGGTCCGTTCTTCGGCGACAACCAGACCGACCTCGGCGTGATGATGGCCAACGAGCTGATGCTCACATTGATCGTCGCCGCGTCCATTCTGTCGATCCTCACCGTCGTCCGGCACACCCGAGCCGAGGAGGAAAGCGGCACATCTGAATTGGTGGTGTCCGCCGTCGTGGCACGTCATGCACGCACGCTCGCGGCACTCACGCTCGTCGGCGCTGTCAACGCCGTTCTGGCTGTCATGATGACCGTGGCACTGACCGTAACCGGATTCGACCTGATCGATTGTGCCGGAATGTGTCTGGGAATCACCGCAGTGTCGATGTTGTTCGGCGCGATCGCCGCAGTCGCCGTGCAGCTGTGGCGCCAGGCCCGTACCGCTACCGGTGCCGCCATGGGTGTGCTGGCGGCGGCCGTACTTGTCCGCGGCGTCGGCGACATCCTCGACCACTCCGGCAGCGCCTTGAGTTGGTTGTCACCAATTGCCTGGGCTCAGCAGATGCGGTCCTTCGTCGAGCTTCGGTGGTGGCCGCTGGCCCCGCTGGTCGCGGTGACGGCCGGTCTGATCGCGCTGTCGATGCTATTGGAATCGCGGCGCGAATACGATGACGGAGTCCTGCCGTCGCGGGGTGACCGGGTGAACGCGCCACCGGTCCGGGGTGTCGTCGGATTGAACCTGGTGCTGCAACGCGGACAGGTGATCGGCTGGGGCACAGGGCTGTTCGTCTCGGGGCTGGCCTTCGGTTCGATGACGAAGTCGCTGCAGGACGCGGCGAAGAGCAACGAACTGCTCGCACGTGTGCTTGCGACACAGGGTTATGACGGCATCTATACGACGCTGACGCAGTTCCTGGCCGCCGCGGCAACAGGTTTCGTGGTGGCAGGCGTTGTCCGGTTGAGCCACGACGAGCAGTCGGGTATCACCGAGGAGGTGCTGGCGGGCTCGGTGTCGCGGTGGCGGTGGCTGCTGTCGAATGTCGGCGCCACCCTCATCGGCGCGGCGATACTGATGGCGCTGGCCGGACTTGGCAACGGGATCGGCGCCGCGGTCACGATGGGGGACGCCGGACTGGTCGGGCGGCTCACCGCGGCCGGCATCGCTCACGTGCCCGCGATGGCGGTGATGGCCGGGATCGCCGCGATCGCGGTCGCGGTAAGGCAGCAGCTCATCGGCTGGGTGGCAGTGACATTCGTCGTGCTGGCCCTGTACCTGGGCGCATTGCTGAGGTTGCCCCGCTGGTTGATCGACCTGTCGCCGGTGGGTCGTACGACGGCGCCTGCGAGCGTGCCGTGGACGGCGATGGTCGCGATGGTCGTGGCGGCGCTCGCGCTGACCGCCCTGGCCGGGTTGATCCTCCGGCGCCGCGACGCCACGCAGTGAGACAGAAGGAAGGGATCATGAAAACCGTTGTTCAGTCGACAGTGACGTCGGTTATCGGGCTGGTGCTGGTGGGCCTCGCGCTGTTTTGGCCTGCGGGCACATTCGACTACTGGCAAGCGTGGGCGTTCGTCGCCGTGTTGTTCGGTCTGGGAGGGATCTACAGCGTTTACCTCGGCGTGAAGAATCCCGAGGTCCTTCGTCGCCGTATGCGCACAGGGCCCACCGCGGAAACCCGGCCGGTACAGAAGGGCGTTCACGGCGGCCTGTACGTGATGTTCACCGCGCTCCTGATTGTCAGCGGTTTCGACCGCCGGTTCGGCCTCTCACGCGTACCGACGGCCGTGTCGCTGTGCGCCATCGCCGTTTTCGCGATCGCACTGAGTGTCACGATGGTCGTAGTGGTCCAGAACAATTACGCGGCTGCGACCATCACCGTCGAGGACGGCCAGACTGTCGTCTCCACCGGGCTCTACGGGATCGTGCGGCATCCGATGTACACCGCCGCCCTATTCCTTCTGGTCGCCCTTCCTTTTGCGCTGGGCTCGTACTGGGCGCTTGTCGCGCTCATCCCGCTACCGTTCGGGCTCAGGGCCCGCATCCTCGACGAAGAAGCAGCGCTCACCGAGGAGCTGAACGGCTATCGCGACTACATGCAGGACGTGCGCTATCGGTTGGTGCCGAATGTCTGGTGACACGGAACGGCACGGATCCACGAAGACCGCCATTGCGCTCGTCGCGACATCGCTGGTCGGCATAGCGGCGTTCGGGATGGTGCTGTTCTGGCCCGCCGGCACGTTCGACTATTGGCAGGCATGGGCTTTCATCGGTGTGTTCTCGTTGTGCACTCTGGTGCCGAGCATCTATCTGCTGGTGAAAGATCCCGACGCCTTGCGACGACGGATGCACGCGGGGCCAGGCGCCGAGACGAGAACAGTGCAGAAGATCGTCATGGCCGGCGGCGTTCTGCTGGTGCCCGGCGTGATGGTGTTCAGCGCACTCGACCACCGGTTCGGCTGGTCGGATGTCCCGGCTGCAATTTCGGTGATCGGGCTGGCGCTGGTGGGGGTCGGACTGAGCCTCTCCCAGTTCGTCGTGATCCAGAACAGTTATGCCGCAGCGACGATCACCGTGGAGGAAAGTCAACGGATCGTCTCCACCGGCCTCTACGGGCTGGTGCGGCATCCGCTTTACGTCGGGGTGATCATCATGATGGCCGGCGTACCCCCCGCACTCGGATCGTGGTGGGGACTGCTCGTCCTCATCCCGTGCTTTGCCGGGCTCGCCGTCCGGATCGCCGACGAGGAGAAAATGCTCGAGCAGGAATTGGCGGGATACCGCGAATACGAGCAGAAAGTGCGTTATCGGCTGGTGCCGCTCGTGTGGTGACTGAGGTGCCAAGCGTGCTTCGGACCGGCTTCGGCCTCACGACGGCAGCCGGGCTCGCCGCCGGCCTAAATCCAGATGCCCTTGCCGACGGCTACGACGCCGCCCGCGCTGACCGCGAAGCGCTCCCGGTCCCGCTCGAGGTCGACGCCGACCATCTCGCCCGGCCCGACGACGACGTTCTTGTCCAGAATCGCGTGGCGCACCACCGCACCGCGGCCGACCCGGACCCCGGGCATCAACACGCTGCCCTCGACGATCGCCCCGTCGTCGACCACCACGTTGGACGAAAGCACCGAGTTGCGCACGGATGCCGCGGACACGATGCTGCCCGCGCCCACCACCGACTCCTGCGCGGAGCCGCCGTTCACGAACTTGGCCGGGGCCAACATCTCCTGCGCGCCGCGGATCGGCCACCGCTTGTTGTAGAGGTTGAAGATCGGGTGCACCGACACCAGGTCCATGTGCGCGTCGTAGAAGGCGTCGAGCGTTCCGACGTCGCGCCAGTATCCGCGATCGCGATCGGTGGCGCCGGGCACCTCGTTGTCGTCGAAGTCGTACACCGCAGCGCGGCCGTCGGCGACCAGTTGCGGGATGATGTCGCCACCCATGTCGTGATCGGAGTTGTCGTTGTCGGCGTCGGCGCGGACCGCGTCGATGAGCACCTTGGTGGTGAAGATGTAGTTGCCCATCGACGCGAATGTCTGCTCCGGGTCGTCGGGCGTGCCGGGCGGGTCGGCCGGCTTCTCGATGAATTCCCGTATCCGCCCGGACTCGTCGGCGTCGATACACCCGAAAGCTGTCGCTTCTGCGCGGGGGACGCGAATGCCCGCGACCGTCGCGCCTGCGCCGCTTTCGATGTGGAAGTTCAGCATCTGCTCGGGATCCATGCGATACACGTGGTCGGCACCGAACACGACGATGTAGTCGGGGTCCTCGTCGTAGACCAGGTTCATCGACTGGTAGATCGCGTCGGCGCTGCCGGTGTACCAGCGCGGCCCGAGTCGCTGCTGCGCGGGAACCGGGGTGATGTACTCACCGGCGAGGCCGGACAACCGCCAGTTCTGCGAGATATGGCGGTCCAGGGAGTGCGACTTGTACTGGGTGAGCACGCAGATCCGCAAATATCGGGCGTTGACCAGGTTCGACAATACGAAGTCGATCAGTCGGTAGGCGCCACCGAACGGAACGGCCGGCTTGGCGCGGTCGGCGGTCAGCGGGTATAGGCGCTTACCCTCTCCGCCCGCGAGGACAATTCCCAGCACCTGTGGCAATTCCCTCATGACACAAACTTATCCGCCGCGGTAGTCGGCGGCTAGGTTAATCGCAGAGATGGCGGCTGCGACCCGGGTTTTCTGCGAATGCCGTGCCGGGCACTACCGTCGGAGTGCGGGGAGCGGCAAGCATTTCCGGTCGAACTGGACGCTGAGGAGTGGTGGAACCCATGCGGGTGGCGATGATGACTCGGGAGTACCCGCCCGAGGTGTACGGCGGCGCCGGGGTCCACGTCACCGAACTCGTCGCCCAGTTGCGCAAGCTGTGCGAGGTCGACGTGCACTGCATGGGCGCGCCCCGGCACGGCGCGATCGTGGCGCAGCCGGACCCGTCGCTGCGTGGTGCGAATCCGGCGCTGACGACGTTGTCGGCCGACCTCGCGATGGTCAATACCGCCGCCGAGGCTGCCGTGGTGCATTCGCACACCTGGTACACGGGAATGGCAGGCCACCTCACTGCCCTGCTGTACGGGATCCCGCACGTGCTGACCGCACATTCGCTCGAGCCGATGCGGCCGTGGAAGGCCGAGCAGCTCGGGGGCGGCTATCGCGTGTCCTCCTGGGTGGAGCGCACCGCCGTCGAGGCCGCCGACGCGGTGATCGCGGTCAGTTCCGGCATGCGTCAGGACGTGCTGACCACGTATCCGGCGCTCGATCCCGCCCGTGTCCACGTCGTGCGCAACGGGATCGACACCGACGTGTGGTATCCGGTCGAAAAGGCCTCGGAATCGTCGGTTCTCGACGAGCTCGGCGTTGACACCGGTAGACCGATCGTCGCTTTCGTCGGCAGGATCACCAGGCAGAAAGGGGTGGCGCATCTTGTCGCGGCCGCACACCGATTCGACCCCGAGGTGCAGTTGGTGTTGTGCGCGGGTGCGCCCGACACTCCGGAGATCGCGGCCGAGATAAGCGAAGCGGTACAAGCCCTGTCGCGCGCCCGAAACGGCGTGTACTGGGTGCGCGAAATGCTGCCCATCGGCAAGATTCGCGAGATTCTCTCGGCGGCAACAGTTTTCGTCTGCCCGTCCGTCTATGAACCGCTGGGGATCGTCAACCTGGAGGCAATGGCGTGCGCGACGGCGGTGGTGGCATCGGACGTCGGCGGCATTCCGGAGGTGGTGGCTGACGACGAAACCGGGCGCCTGGTCCACTACAACGCGGCCGAGCCGGCAGGATTTGAGCGACGGCTGGCGGACGCGGTGAACGCGCTGGTCGAGGATCCGGAGAAGGCGGCTGCGTTCGGACGCGCCGGCCGCCAACGCTGCATCGACGAGTTCTCCTGGGCCCACATCGCCGAGCAGACTCTGGAGATCTACCGCAAAGTGTGCGCGTAGCCAACAGACCGCCCGACACGACTAGCTGGTGACGCCC
>JAVHWG010000442.1:0-6009 GCA_032159965.1 Mycobacterium sp. | reverse complement strand
CCGCGACCCTCACCTTGGCAAGGTGATGCGCTACCAACTGCGCTACATCCGCGCGCGCCGGGCGAGGTCGTCGCCACGTGCGAACCGAAACGATAGTCCACCCCAGTATGGCCGCACAAATCTCTTAGCGGCACGTCCGTCACTGCCTGCCAGGCGTTTCAATGGATCTGATATCCATCGCGGGAGATGCTGAATTCATGGCCGTCCTGGAGGTCCCGGCAGCTCATCCCAGACACCTCACTCCTGCATTCAATCGAACCGGCTGTGATCTCGTCCCCGTATGGGAGTGCCGGGCCACCATCGAGCGCGGTGTCGCCGGCGCACACAAAGCCCGCACCGACCCCGGTCTTCAACTGGAGGCCCTGGCCCCAGCCCGTGTAATCCGGGCAGTCGGCCGCCTTGGGCGGTGGTGACCATGCTCGGTCGCGGACATCGCAACGGACGTATCCCGGCTCGATGTAGCAACCGATGTTCCGGCTGGGCGAGGTGAATCCGGTGAGCTCCTGAACTTCCCGATTGGTGGCCAGGGCGACGTCGTAACTCTCGATGTCAGTGCCGACGGCCGATCCTATGAACACCGCGCCGAAGACGAGCCCGATCCACAGTCGATGTACAGGAATCACGAAGCAGACGATACCGTCGCCGATTGCGGCACGCGCGGGATTGACCAGCGCGGATACCCGCCGAAGTCCCTGCGTGTTAATCTTCGACCTCGTTCGAGGTCCCGTGGCTCAGTGGGAGAGCGTCCGCTTCACACGCGGAAGGTCGTTGGTTCGATCCCAACCGGGACCACTGCATAACCGCACTCAGAGACGCGATTGTGACTGAGATGCCCAGCGCTGAGTAGGCACGGTGCCGATTGCCCGATCGGGCAGGCAACTCTGCCTGCGGGGTCGACCGCTACGAACTGGTTCCATAGCCGCGGCGGCCGCAGGCTGGGAGCATGGCCGCCGCCACAGTGCCGCCCGGCCCCGGTAGGGGACGGCGGCCACGGCGTCGGCCGCGTCCCCCCAAGAAGGGCGGCGTCTCCGCCCAAGAACCCGAGAGCGGGGCACCGGCGTCGACTTTTGCGGTTAGCGCGGGTGCCTTGGCACCGGATGCGCTGCGTGCGGTGCTGAATGCAGCCGATTCGGGCAGCCGCGCGAACATTACGCACGACCTGCAGGCAGCGACTGGCAACCGTTCGATCCAGCGGCTTCTCGACCCCGTCGCCCAGCGCGACCGGGCGACCAAGGTCTTCCCGCCCGACATCGTCGACACCAAGAGCGGCGAGACCCGCAAAACAGTCGAGGCGCTCAAGAAGATCTCCGGCACCGCCGATCAGGTGCGCGCAATGATGGAGTTGGTCAGGAGCGAAGGCTACAAAGAGGCAACCTACGACGAACGCCTCTGGATGATCCGGGTGATGGCGTTCGTCAACCTGCATGGACCGATGCCGCGGGGTTTTGATCCGGTCCTGATCAAGATTCTGTGGGAAAGCTTCGGCACCGAACTCATTCCCATCGCGGCCGACAACATGGACGTCTTCAAGTACTGCTACAACCACGTGCCTGGCCTGGCCGCGCTGCCCCAGTTGTCATCGATCCGGAGCTCTTGGGAGACCGACGTCAAAGCGACTGCTAATTCACATCTTTCGAAGAACGCCAGCTTGGTGCGCGACGAAATGGCACGGGTTGGATTGTCGGGCACCGCGGGCTCGTCATCGCCAAAGGGCTCAGTCAGCGACGCCGCGCCCCAGGAGGAGATGGAACTCGCCGCGATGGTCAAAGCGGCGAAGCAAACACTCGAGGCTGAGAAGGCCCTGGAAGACCTCACGAGTGTGCCGGTCGGGTGGATAACGGACGAGAGGGATGAGGGATACCGGCGCGCGGACACCTTCAATCCCAACCAGGCTCCCGGCCACCCCCTCACCGGGGATGTGCGCGGCTTTCTGTATATGGGTATGGATCCCATCGTCGCCTACATTCCCGGCACCGACCCGCAGTCGGCGGATTCGCCTGCCTACCAACCCTTTACCATGCAGAGCTACGCTGCGGTCAAGCAGACCTACGACGCGCTGGCCACTCAGGTGGCCAAGTTCATGAATGACTATCCCGCCGTATACGCCGCCAAACAGGCGGGCAGCCTGGAAGCCCTGTCCAAGGCGGACATTCGCCAAGCCAAGGCGATCGTCGGCGCCACGCTGCAGGAAGTGCAGAACAACATCGTCAAGACGGTCCCCAAGCTGCGGGACGACGACGAGTTCTGGCTCAAGCTCAAGCCGATTCACGACCAGCTTGTCAAGGGCATGAACAAGGGCCCCAGCGGTATGCCCTGGACGAACGCCGTGCACACCTTCATCGCCAAGGACGTGGTGAAGAATCAAGAAGACGCGGAGTTCTGGAAGGATTTGGGCGTTTCGACGCTGGCGGCCGCCGCCTTCCTTGTCGCCGAGCTGGCCACCGCCGGTGGCGCCACCTTCTTCCTCGCGGCGAGCGTCGGCGCGGGCATCACCGGCTACCAGACCTACAAAGCCTGGGACGAGTACTACACCCTGGCCGCAGCCGCGGGCAGCGAGATGAGCGAAGAGACCGAGCTTGTGTATCCCGGGCAAGTGGAAGCCGCGAAGCTCGGCGCCATTCTTCAAACTGCATTCGCATTCCTCGATATCGCGGGTCCGGCCGCGCACTGGGCAAAGGCCGCCAAGGCGGGACTGGTGCCGAAGATGGCGATGAAAGGCGCTGCCGCCGCGGACGTCATCGGACTGGAGGGCCTCGTGCGCCGGGTCGGCTCGGGTGAGGTGAGCCACGCAGAGGCGGCCAAAGTCGTGGAGCGCGCTGTGGGCGAACTCGGCGTCGAAGGCGCAGCGCGCCGCGCCGGGGTCCAGCCGCATTCGCTGCTGATCTATGTCGGCGAGGACTCTGCCACGGGACGCCGGATTGCCGAGCACATGAGGTCGAAGCCCTCTGTCGGTGCTGCGACCGTCAAAGGCAGACCGCGAGGCTACAAGCCTGGCGTAGCCCGCAAAGTGGTCAAACAAGCCACCGACGACTACCCGGAAGGTCTTGCGCACTACGGTCTCAACGCTCCAGAAGCGCGCGCCAGCTACGAGAAATCACTTTTCGAAGACCCCAACCGCGAAGCCGGCATCTGGATGGACCTCGATACGAACGAACACATCGTCGTGCAAGGAGACACTGGCTTCGTCAGCAACGACTTCATGCTTGATCCCGAATTCGCCGGGCGCCGTTTCCATTTGATGGAGCACTACCACCCGACCGGGGGCGTGGACTGGCAACTTAGGCGCTATCCGTCCATGAAGGACTATGAGGCGCTGATGAAGCCGTACTGGGGTAGCGGGGTCGAGCCGCCCAACGAAATCTCGACGCTGATCCGATGGGCCGATCCCAAGAGCGGTAAGGCGAAATACACGACAATCGGCTACGACCCGACTGCGGAGAAGCCGTTCTGGTTGGAGTTCGAGGATCCGCACACGGGGGAGCTGCGGCGCGAACAGCTCGACGCGCTGTTGTATCCGGGGTCCGGTCCGGACTATCGCGGATTCCTCGATGCCGAGGCCAAGAAGCTCAACCTGGCGATCGACGACTGGGCGGACGACGCCTTTGGCGGCTCGCTCGCACGGCCGACCGGGACGCCGGTCGCGTCCGGGGCTACCACCGAACTCGCTCAACAGCTTTCAAAGCTTGCCTCGCTGTCACCCGCCGAGGCGGACAAGCTGCTGTCCCGCGCAATCGAGGAGATAGGCCCGGCCGAAGCACTGAAGGCGGCGAATATGGACTGGAAGACACTCGCCGCCACCCTGCCCAAGCCCTCGGGCGCAGGGCAGAAACTGCTGTATTGGCGCGACACCATGCTGGCCGACGAGATTCGAGGGCTGGTCTCAGAAAGCGAGGCGATCCGCACCGGAACCATCGGATCATTCGACAACGACTTCGACTGGAACTTTTTGGGTAGCAACGCCACTGCAAACCGCGCCAAGGTCGTCTCGTTCCTCTCCGGCCGCACCGGGATGTCGGTGGAGCAGATGCACTCCTTGCTTTACGCGGATTTCTTCACCGACCCCCGGCGGATGTTCCTGTACGAGAAATTGCCGCAAACGCTGCGCACGAAGGTTGCTCGACGCCAGGCCGGCGTGGAGCGCCAGCTCATCTGGAACAACGAGCTCTCTCAGGCGGTGGCCAGCGGAAACAAGGAGCTCGAGGCTTCGGTCCGGGCGCGAATGGAGCGGCTCGGCGTCCCCGAGGTCAAGGGCGGGGTCAAACTGCTGTCTCCGGAGGACATCCGCGTGGCGGAGGCCGAAATCGATCGTCTGCATGCCGGATTCGAGAAAGCGTTGGCGCGCAAGGATTACCAGTCCAGCGAACGGATCGCGTCGGCCATAGCCGACCGGCAGGCGATGATCAACGCCGCATCGCCAGGCGCGTATGCGTCATACGGCGCGGTGCGCAAGTACGCGGTAGAACGCGAAGCGGTGCTTGCCATCGAGCTGGAGGGCCAAATGCTGCCCGCGGGTTGGCACACAGCGGTGATCGACCAGATGCCGCACCTGCGTCGCGCGGTGGAGGACCTGGATGCAGCGGTGACGGCAGGAGACATCGCCGCCGCGATGCGCAGCATCGGCAAGTACGGCGACCGGATGACATCGATGGCCAACATGGGCTTGGCGGAGATGAAGATCACGGTCGGCGCTTTCGAGGAATTGGAGTGGGACTTCAAGCTGCTCTACGCCAGGGCCAAAACCGCGGCAAACGACGCGGCGTCTCTGCAGTCCAAGATCGCTGTCGACGCCGAGGGCATGATCGCTAAAGTGCGCGGGCTGACCGAGCAGTTGGAGAAATCTTCAGAGCAGGTGCTTGCCAGCCTGCAGAAGACCGCCGATCTCGACGTGCTGTTCGAGCAAGTCCAGCTGCTGACGCACATACATATCAAGTTCCTCAAGGCCCGCGACGCCACTTACTTGCAGCTGACGACGCTGCTGAAGTCGTTGCAGGCCGGCAAGATTCCGCAGAGCTGGATCAGCGGACCCGCCGGTCCGTGGGACTGAGCGGGATTGGCGGCTACGGACGGATCCTGGCGTTGGCGGGATCGTAGATCGGCCGCAACGACACCGTGATCGGGTGCACCCGGCCACCGACGTTGACTTCGTAGTGGCCCGCCTTCACCCAGTCGGTATTGATGACGCCGCCGTCACCCGCCCGGATGTACGCCAACCCCACGCAGGCGCCGACCGTCTCACCCCACGCCGCCGAGGTGACCTGGCCCGCGACGGCGCCATCGCGAAGGATCAGCTCGCCACCCCACAGCATGGGTTCGGGCACGTCGACGCTGAATCCGACGAGTTTGCGGCGCGGCCCTGCCGACTTGGCCCTCTCAACGGCCGCTCGGCCCAGGAACGCGATGTCCGTGTTCAGTTTGCACGCGAACAACAACCCGGCCTCGACCGGGTTTTCGCTCGGGGTCAGTTCGCGACCGAACGCACGGTAGCCCTTCTCCAATCGCATCGACTCGATCGCGTAGTAGCCGCCGCGGCCCACCCCGAGCGGCTCGCCCGCGTCCATCAGGTCCTGATACACGCCGACGGCGAATTCGGCCGGCACATAGAGTTCCCAACCCAGCTCCCCGACGTAGGTGATCCGGGTGGCCCGTACGGTCGCGTAACCGAGCGGGATTTCGCGGCTTGTACCGAATCCGAACGCCCGATCGGACAGATCAGCGGATGTTAGGCGCGCCAACAAGTCTCGTGATCGTGGTCCCATGACGCCGAATACTGCGTATGCCGACGTGACGTCGACCAGCGTGGCGCGCGCGTCTGCGGGCAGATTCCTGTGGATGTGGTGTTTGTCGCGTTCCGTGGTCGCGGCACTGCTGACGATGAGGAATTCTTCGGCGCCAGTGCGGGTGACGGTGACATCGGACTCGTAGGTGCCGCGGCCGTTGAGCATGCCCGTGTAAACGGCTTTGCCGATCTGGCCGCCGACGTCGGCGGTGCACAGCCACTGCAACGCTGCC
>JAVHWG010000418.1:0-3089 GCA_032159965.1 Mycobacterium sp. | reverse complement strand
CAGGTCACCGACGATGGGCGCGGAATCCCCGTGGCGATGCACGCCACCGGTGTGCCAACCATCGACGTCGTCATGACGCAGTTGCACGCGGGTGGAAAGTTTGGCGGCGAGAACAGCGGTTACAACGTCAGCGGTGGTCTGCACGGCGTAGGCGTGTCGGTGGTCAACGCCCTGTCGCGCCGCCTCGAGGCCGATGTCAGCCGTGACGGGCATGAGTGGTTCCAGTTCTACGACCACTCGGTTCCCGGCACCCTCAAACAGGGCGCAGCCACCAAGAAGACCGGGTCGACGATCCGGTTCTGGGCAGACCCGACGATCTTCGAGACCACCGAATACGACTTCGAGACCATCGCGCGGCGTCTTCAGGAGATGGCGTTCCTCAACAAGGGGCTGACCATCACGCTGGTCGACGAGCGGGTCACCCCGGAGGAGGTCGTCGACGATGTGGTCAGCGACATCGCCGAGGCGCCGAAGTCGGCGGAAGAGCAGGCGGCCGAGGCGGCCAAGCCGCACAAGGTCAAGCACCGCACCTTCCACTACCCCGGTGGGCTGGTCGACTTCGTCAAACACATCAACCGCACGAAAACTGCTATCCACCAGAGCATCGTCGACTTCTCCGGCAAGGGTGAGGGCCACGAGGTCGAGATCGCGATGCAGTGGAACGCAGGCTATTCCGAGTCGGTACACACATTCGCGAACACCATCAACACCCACGAGGAGGGCTTTCGCGCGGCGCTGACGTCGGTGGTGAACAAGTACGCCAAGGAGAAGAAGCTCCTCAAGGAGAAGGACCCCAATCTCACTGGCGACGACATCCGCGAAGGCCTCGCCGCCGTCATCTCGGTGAAGGTCAGCGATCCCCAGTTCGAGGGGCAGACGAAGACCAAGCTGGGCAACACCGAGGTCAAGTCGTTCGTGCAGAAGGCCTGCAACGAGCAGCTGACCCACTGGTTCGAGGCCAACCCCGCGGAGGCGAAGATCGTCGTCAACAAGGCGGTGTCGTCGGCGCAGGCACGAATGGCCGCCCGTAAGGCGCGTGAACTCGTGCGCCGCAAGAGCGCCACCGACATCGGCGGTCTGCCGGGCAAGCTTGCCGACTGCCGGTCCACTGATCCGCGTAAGTCGGAACTGTATGTGGTGGAGGGTGATTCAGCGGGCGGCTCGGCGAAGAGTGGCCGGGACTCGATGTTCCAGGCGATCCTGCCGTTGCGCGGCAAGATCATCAATGTCGAGAAGGCCCGCATCGACCGCGTGCTGAAGAACACGGAAGTGCAGGCCATCATCACGGCCCTGGGCACCGGTATCCACGACGAGTTCGACCTGTCGAAGCTGCGGTATCACAAGATCGTGTTGATGGCCGACGCCGACGTCGACGGCCAGCACATCTCGACGCTGTTGCTGACATTGTTGTTCCGGTTCATGCGACCGCTGATCGAGGACGGCCATGTCTTTCTCGCCCAGCCGCCGCTGTACAAGCTGAAATGGCAACGCACCGAACCGGAATTCGCCTATTCCGACCGCGAGCGGGACGGATTGCTCGAGGCGGGCCAGAAGGCCGGAAGGAAGATCAACAAAGAAGACGGCATCCAGCGGTACAAGGGTCTCGGTGAGATGGATGCCAAGGAACTGTGGGAGACCACGATGGACCCGTCGGTGCGGGTGCTGCGCCAGATCACGCTGGACGACGCCGCGTCGGCCGACGAGTTGTTCTCGATTCTGATGGGCGAGGACGTGGAAGCGCGCCGCAGTTTCATCACCCGTAACGCCAGAGACGTTCGCTTCCTTGATGTTTAGAAGATCTGCGATGTTTAGAAGATCTGCGATGCTTAGCGAAAGCCTAGGACTGAATAGATGACAGACACCACGTTGCCTCCTGGCGACGACTCCGTCGACCGCATCGAGCCCGTCGACATCCAGCAGGAGATGCAGCGCAGCTACATCGATTACGCGATGAGCGTGATCGTCGGTCGCGCGCTGCCGGAGGTGCGGGACGGGCTCAAGCCCGTGCACCGCCGCGTTCTGTACGCCATGTACGACTCCGGGTTCCGGCCGGACCGCGGCCACGCGAAATCGGCGCGGTCCGTCGCCGAGACCATGGGCAACTATCACCCACACGGTGATTCGTCGATCTACGACACGTTGGTCCGGATGGCGCAGCCCTGGTCGCTGCGGTATCCGCTGGTCGACGGGCAGGGCAACTTCGGCTCGCCGGGCAATGATCCGCCGGCGGCGATGCGGTATACGGAAGCGCGGCTCACTCCCCTGGCGATGGAGATGCTGCGCGAAATCGACGAGGAGACAGTCGATTTCATCCCGAATTATGACGGCCGGGTGCAGGAGCCCACCGTCTTGCCGAGCCGGTTCCCCAACCTGCTCGCCAACGGGTCGGGTGGCATTGCCGTCGGCATGGCCACCAATATGCCGCCGCACAACCTCCGGGAACTCGCCGAGGCCGTGTTCTGGTGCCTGGAGAATTTCGAGGCCGACGAAGAGGCCACGCTGGCCGCCGTTACCGAACGCGTCAAGGGTCCAGATTTCCCGACGTACGGTCTGATCGTTGGCTCGCAAGGGATTTCGGACGCGTACACCACGGGTCGCGGATCGATCCGGATGCGGGGCGTGGTAGAGATCGAGGAAGACTCCAGAGGTCGCACGCTGCTGGTGATCACCGAGTTGCCCTACCAGGTCAACCATGACAACTTCATCACCTCGATCGCCGAGCAGGTCCGCGACGGCAAGCTCGCCGGCATCGCCAATATCGAGGACCAGGGCAGCGACCGCGTCGGAATGCGTATCGTCGTCGAGATCAAGCGCGACGCCGTGGCCAAGGTGGTGCTCAACAATCTCTACAAGCACACCCAACTGCAGACCAGCTTCGGCGCCAACATGCTGTCGATCGTCGACGGCGTCCCCCGGACGCTGCGGCTCGACCAGCTCATCCGGCTGTACGTGGTGCACCAGCTCGATGTCATCGTCCGCCGGACCACCTACCGGTTGCGCAAGGCGAACGAGCGGGCCCACATCCTGCGTGGACTGGTCAAGGCCCTCGACGCGCTCGACGAGGTCATCGCCCTGATCCGGGCGTCGGA
>JAVHWG010000377.1:0-5136 GCA_032159965.1 Mycobacterium sp. | reverse complement strand
GGTCCATCCCCACCCGCGAGACCACCTCGTCAACAAACGCCTTGCCCCGCGTGTACTGACTCATCTTGGCGTCGAACCCCAGCAGCGCACGGACCAGCCGCTGCAGTGGGGGCTGCCGACGCTTGCGGCGCCGGTCGAACCGCGCACGGATGGTGGTCACGGTCGGGACGACAGCGGGTCCGACGGCGTCCATGACGTGATCGGCGTGGCCCTCCAGGAGAGTGCCGAGGACCAGTAGCTGATCAAGCGCGCGGCGCTGTGGCTCTGACTGCATGGCCCGCAACACACCGATCATCCCGTTCGTGCTGGGGTCTGCCTGGTCGCTGTTGCGACGTTCGCGGACGTGGGCGGCGAGCCGCCCGATCACCGCACCAACATCCTCGCCGGCGTCCTCGGTGATGACGCCGAGCGCCGACGACATGTAGTCAGCGAGCCAGGGATTTGCCGTGAACTGAACACGGTGGGTGACCTCATGAAGGCACACCCACAATCTGAAATCTTTTGGTATGAGGCTCAATTGGCGCTCGACCGCGATGATGTTCGGGTAGACGAGCAGCAGCTTGCCGCCAGCGCCGGCGCCGTCACCATCGCCGGCGAACGGATCATATTGCCCGAGAATCCCCGACGACACGAACGCCAACACCGCCCCCGTCTGCGCACCCGCGATCCGCCCTCGGATGGCGCCGTCGGGCTTACCTTCGCCACCCGTCATCACTCGCATCGAGTCGGCTGCGAGCCGGACCCAGTGCGCCCGGTCGACGATCAACGCGTCGGGCACGTCACTCCCGGTGGCCAACCGGGTGACGTCCCTGACCGGGGGTTCGGCGCGCCGAGACGCGTCAGCCAGTTCGTCGATGATCTGTCGCCGTGTGTAGACGGTGGACGGCGGACCGGGGCGGGCGAGTCGTCCACCGACGGTGGCGGCGAACTCCCAGTCGACGACGCGGCCGACGGTGATCGGTTCCTTGTCCCGGGTCGACGTCACGAGTTGCATCCGCACGTTCGCAACGTGGCTGCCAGCGCGTCCAGCGCCACCTGTCCCATCGGCCCTGCGTCGTTGGCCATCAGCGCGAAGGTAAGGACCCGGCCAGCCACGTCGTTGTCGACGCCGGCGAGGGCGTTGACCCGCGTGAGCGACCCGGTCTTGGCCCGCAACCAGCCCGCCGCATCGGATGTCGCGACATCGATGTAGCGGTTGGACAACGTGCCGCTACCACCCGCGATCGGCAACACGTCCAACAACGGTCTCATCGTGGGGTGATCGGCGCCGGCGGCAGTGCCGACGACCTCGTCGAGCGTCTTCGCAGTCAAGCGGTCATCGATGGACAAACCACTCGAGTCCATGAGCGTGGCACCGCTGATGTCGATGCCGGCGGCGGCCAGCGACTTCGTGACCGCGTCGACCGCACCACCGAAGCTCGAAGGCCTACCGCTGGCCTTCGCCACCTCGCGCGCGATGCACTCCGCCATCACATTGTCGGAGTGGGCCATCATCTCGGTGAGCCGGGCGATCAGAGGAGCAGATTGCACCGCAGCGATCTGCTGTCCGTCGCGCACCGGCGTGCTGGCCATGGTGACGGCCCGTGGGTCGACGTTGAGCGCATTGGCCAGCACCACTCCGGCGTCCAGGGCCGGCGTGACCGATCGCACCGACTCCGGGGTCAGCGGCTGAACCCGGCCGCCGTCGACCATGATCGCCTCGATCGGCGCGACATCACCGCCCTGGATGTCGGCGGGATCCCAGCCGGGCGCAAGGGACGGACCACTGAAGGCACCCGTGTCGACCTGGATAGCCGTCACCCGGATACCGCTGGCTCGCACCTGCGCGGCAAGGTCTGAGATGCGAGCGGCGTTGTGGTACAACGTGTCCTGGCCCGGCGCAGCCGACGAGAGTGTCGGATCGCCTGCCCCGACCAGTGTGACAAGTCCCGGTTGGCGGGATTGGTCTGCGGCTACGACCGTGGTGGTCTGGCGGGCATTGCGGTCCAGTGTGAGCAACGCCGCCGCCGTGGTGAGTGTCTTGTTGGTAGACGCCGGGATCATCGGCAGCGTCGACCCCTGCTCCCACAGCTGGGTTCCGGTGAGCGCGTCGGTCACTCGGCCGGTGAAGGCGCCAAGATTGGGGTCGGCCAGCGGCAGCTTCAGCGCGGCGGCGAGGCCCGCGGCGGTCGGCTTCGGCGCGTCAACGGCCACCGGGACGACTGAGGGATCAGCCGTCGCCACCGCAGGCGCTGAACCGGGCGCCGACACGTCGCGCGGCGATCCTCGGCCGGCCAGGACTACCGCGACCGCCACCACGACCACGACCGCCACCAGCACGGCCGCACCGATCAACGTATAACTGGAGCCCGCCTTATTGAGCAGCCGTCGCGCCGGACGCATGTAGTGCACCCTAGCGCTCCACTATGGTTATCCCCCGACGGTCAACCCCCCGGCATCAAGACAAGGAGCGCTGCCCGTGCAGTTCGACGTCACGATCGAGATCCCGAAGGGTCAGCGCAACAAGTACGAGGTCGACCACGAGTCGGGCCGGGTTCGTCTGGACCGCTACCTGTACACCTCGATGGGTTACCCCGTCGACTACGGGTTCATCGAGGACACCCTCGGCGAGGACGGTGATCCGCTGGACGCGATGGTGTTGCTGCCCCTTTCCGTATTTCCCGGCGTGATCGTCGAGGCCCGACCCGTGGGCATGTTTCAGATGACCGACGAAGCAGGCGGCGACGACAAGGTGCTGTGTGTGCCCGCCGGCGATCCGCGCTGGGATGACGTCAACGAGATCGGCGATGTCTCGTCGTTCGAGCTGGAAGCCATCAAGCACTTCTTCGTGCACTACAAGGACCTGGAACCAGGAAAATTCGTCAAAGCCGCCGACTGGGTCGGACGCGACGAGGCGGAAGCGGAGATCCAGCGTTCCGTCGAACGTTTCAAGACCGCGGGGCACTGACGCGCCTCTGCTGATAACGCGACGTTACGGCGTGTTACGAGCAGGTCAAGTCTGACTTCTCGGTTGGCTTGTCGGCTTAGCTGGACCCGATGATGGTGACGACCATCATGGAAGGGTCCAGAAGTGCTGATGCATCAAGGGATCGGCCTTGAGGCATTCAACGGGATGTCTCCAAAAAAGGCGATGCACGCAGTGTTCGAATGCTGCAACTGCGTGTCAGTCGCCGCCGACCTGGTCCGCGGGCGGCCCTATCAGGATCACGACGCCCTGTTCCGTCATGCGGACGCGCTGTTGTTCGCGCTTTCGGAATCCTCCGTGGACAGCATCTTGCAGGCCTACCCGCATATCGGCAGGCGGCCGCGCAGCACGAAGTCGCAGGCCGAGCAGTGTTCAGTGTGGGACCCGCGACCCGAGGTGATGGCTGAGCTCGACGTGACCGCGCAGGAATACGAATCGCGGTTCGGGTTCAGCTTCGTCATGTTCGTGAACGGCACTGACGCGGAAGGCGTGCGCGCGGTGATCGCCGAACGGCTGCATCACGAGCCCGAAACCGAGCGCAAAGTGGTGCGCAACGAGCTGGGAAAGATCAATCGCACGCGGCTGGAGCGCATGCTCGGGCCTGAAGGCGGCTACCAGAACTGGTAGTCGCTGGGTCAAGGCGTTTGCTCTGAGTTGATCTTTCGGGTCTTGAGCAGGCTCGCGACTGTGGTCACGACGAGAGTTCCGACGATGACGCCCAGGCTCAGCAGAGTCGGTATCTCCGGGACGTCGAAATACTTGCCGCCGTTGATGAATGGGACCTTGTTCTCGTGCAGAGCGTGCAGCAGTAGTTTCACACCGATGAAGCCGAGGATGACGGCAAGCCCGTAGGACAGGTACACCAGTCTTTTCAACAAGTCGCCCAGAAGGAAGTACAACTGGCGCAGACCCATCAACGCAAAGACGTTGGCGGTGAAGACGATATACGGCTCCTTGGTGAGACCGTAGATCGCCGGGATCGAGTCGAGGGCAAACAGGATGTCGGTGGTGCCGAGAGCGACGATCACCAGGAACATCGGTGTCATCACCCGCTTACCGTCCTCTTTGAGCCAAAGCTTGAGACCGTCCCATTTCTCCGAGAAGCGCAGATGGCTTCGCGCGAAACGGATTACGAAGTTGTCCGCGTCGTCGTCATGATCCTTGTCCATCGCCAGCGTGATCGCCGTGTAGACCAGGAACGCAGCGAAGATGTAGAAGACCCAGGAGAACTGGTTGATCGCCACCGCACCGACCGCTATGAAGATGCCGCGGAACACCAGCGCCAACACGATGCCGACAAGCAGAGCCTCTTGCTGATTCTTCTTGGGCACGCTGAAGCTGGCCATGATCAGCAGGAAGAGGAACAAGTTGTCCACGGACAGGCTGTACTCCGTGAGCCAGCCGGCGAAGAACTCCAGTCCGAACTGCCCGCCATGGTAGGACCACACCCACACCCCGAATGCAATCGCGAGGCCGATGTAGACGGCAAGGTAGATCGCGCATTCGCGGGTCGAGGGTTCGTGCGGGCGACGGGCGACGACCACCACGTCGAACACCAGCACGGCGATCGTCACCCCCAGGGTGACGATCCATTCAAGAGCAGTGACATTCATTCAGCGAGCCTCCGGTCGTCAAAAACGCCGGAGGTCTCTTCCACCAATGACGCCTAAGCGCATGGCCCGCGTGCCGGTCGCCCGATGAGGGCCGACGTGATGACGACATTGCGGCGAAGGAATACTCCCCTCCACTTCCAGTCTCTCATATGGTCGCGGAGGCTGTCGGCGCACGATCGGACGGAGCGAACATGAGCCAAGACCTGCCCGGGATGTTCGGTGATCTCGAGCCGGTCCTGAAGCACTACGGCTACCTGGCGGTGGGCGGCTTTGTCCTCCTCGAGGATTTCGGGGTGCCGGTGCCGGGGGAGGCGGTGTTGATCGCCGCGGCCATGTACGCCGCCACCGGAAACCTGAACATCGGGCTCGTCATCGTGATCGGTGTGATCGGCGCGATCGTCGGCGACAACATCGGCTTCGCGGTCGGTCACTTCGGCGGCCGACCGATGATCGAACGCGTCGGCAGGCACGTGTTCCTCACCCCGGAGCGTCTCGACCGCGCCGAGGACTTCTTCAACCGTCATGGGGGCAAGGTCGTCGTCATCGCCCGGTTCGTCC
>JAVHWG010000358.1:0-7780 GCA_032159965.1 Mycobacterium sp. | reverse complement strand
AGCGGAATCTGGAGGCCGGCCGCCAGATCGGTGACCGGGTACGGGCCGAACGGCAATTCACATTCCACGGCCTCGTCCCAGGCCAGCCAGGTCTGTTCACCCGCCGTCAGTTCGGGAACCGCCTCGTAAGTGTCAGGGCCTGTGGCTTTTTCGGTGCTGCGTGCCTGCAGCTGCAGGAATCGCACCACCACCGACAGCGACGCGGAATCGCGGTCGAGCAAAATCTGAGACGAGAGCGTGGAGTTCTCTCCGATGCCGCGCTCCTCGGCGCGTGGCGGGCCGAGGACCCCGAACTGCCAGCGCACTTGGTTCTTGCCCGACGTCGCCCGGTACGGATAGAGCAGGTAGCCCTCATACAGCACCGCATCGGCGATGGTGCGCACCCGATCCCAGCTGGTGGTCACGAGACTTCCTCACGCGAGGCGTCATTCACCAAAGAAGTTATGGCGTCGTCGAATCCGAGCATTCCCCGCTCGGACTTATAGGCAGCCAGCGCATCGAGCGTGTCGCGGTTCAGGCGAAGCCAGCCGGTGTTGGGATAGTGCTGAGTCATCAGCTCGCGCCACACGGAGACGGGCAGGTCGTAGTCGTCGTCGCTGTTCCACGGCACCTGGTGCACGGCGAAGCCGCGTTCCCCACGGGTGAAAACCGTTCCGCTGAAGAGGAATTGCAATGGGATCGTGCCGTCGCGAAGCGCGTGCATGTACTTGGCGGCGGTCACCTCGAAGTCGTAGGTGCACTCCAGTGGCAGCTCGACCTGCGTACCGCCGGTGAATCCCTGCACCATCACCGCGGTGTGCAGCCAGAGAAAGGTCCGCTGGGTGGTGCTCCATCGCTCGCGCGGACCGAAGAGGTCGAGCAGTCCCGCGGCTTCGTCGTCGGAGTAACGCCGACGAAGTGGATCGATGCGCACCTGACAGCGCAGCGCGATTGCGTGCACAGGGTCCTCGCCCACGGCAGCGATGCCCACGCGCGCCGCCAGCACCGGTGTCACCGCGTACTGCTGCGGTGCCACGTCGACCACCGCGTACGTGACGTCTGTCCCTGCGCGATCCGCCTTCGCTTCTCGCTCGGATGTCATGCGCGATCCGCCTTCGCTTCTCGCTTGGCCGTCATGCGCCCCGCACCCTACTTCGTGCGTCGATCTGGTCGAAGAACTCCGCGATGAACTCACGTGCCTGCTGGCCGCCGTCGAATCCGTGCCACAACATCCGTAGCCTGCCGACGAACTCGTAGCACGCGTCGATCGGGATGAGGTAGCACGCGGGGTCGCCGACGCCGTCGTCGGGCACCCGCACGATCAGCGCCTCGGTGTCGTCTGCCAGGAGGTCGACGCGGGGGTCGGCTTCGCGGATGTTGTTCCAGGACGCCAGATCCAATTCGGACTCGGTGGCGCCGGCGGGACCCGGATAGAACGCGACCGTGCGGTCCAGTGCGCTGTTGCGGAAGAAGAACGCGAGCCCCACCGGGATCTGCAGCGCTTCCCATTCGCGGCGGTCCAGGGCGAAGTCGGGGAAGGCCAGATAGCGGTCGGGGATCGCGCGGTAGCGTAGCTCGGCGTTCACCTCGGTGAACAACAGGTAGCAGCCGCGGCACACACACATCAGCTGGCGGCCTTCGACATTCACGACGTGCTGATGCTCGTCGGCAATGTTCTCAGCGCACATCTCGCAACGCTCACCGGTCACCTGCGGTGCACCCCGGTTGGCCCGGATGCGGGCAAGCACGTCGTATGCGCCACCCATCAGCACATCTCCTGGTACGCGCGCAAGCGGCTCATGGGGCCTGTCCCAGCGCCATCGACAGCACGCCTTCGCGCTCCAGCAACGGGACCGGTTCCAGATGCGCGTCGGCGTGACCATTACCGTCGACGCAACGCCCGGCGTGCACGACATCGAAATGTGCACGGCAGCGGGGACATCGGAGCACGGGCTCCTTCGAACCCATCACTCTGTGCAGGGCCGCGCCCGCCAGCGATTCACCGCAGCTGCCGCAGCGGTCGCGGTAGGCGAAGAGCTCGTCGTCGACCCGGCATGCCAGCACCGTCGTGCCGTCGACCCGGAAACCGCCGACCTCGCCGGGTGCCAGCTCGGCGACGTCGGGTATTTGATGCCACACCGACTTGTTGGGACTGCTGGAGTGCACGCGGCTCATCAACGAGTCGGCCGGAATCACCGACGACTTCGCAGACTTCGCTTCGGCCGCAACCACCTCGATGACGTCGATCTCCGGTGCGGCCGCACGAATCGCGTCCTCGACGGCAAGCTCCAGCGTCACCGCCGACGACGGACAGCTCTTACAACTTCCGGAGAACCGGAGCTTGACGACCGTGCCGCGGGACTCGTCGACCACCTCGATCAGGTGCACGTCGCCGCCGTGGCTGCCGAGGTAGGGCCGAACGCTGTCCAATGCATTCGAGATGCGCAGCTCGACGTCGTGCGGGTGAAGACCATGCACCAGAAGCAGACTGGCGACCAGGTTGTCGTCGGTGAAGGTCTCGGCCAGGTCGGGATTGGCGGCGACGGCCAGCCGCATCATCCGCTCCAGCCCGGCACCGTAGAGGTCGGTGACCTCGCGCACCAGTTGCTCGGCGCGTTCTCTCTGGACGGCACCGCCTGATGCGCTGGCGTCCAGCAAGGTCTGGATCCGATCGCCCGCAGTTCGCCACTGCGCTTCTTCGTCAACCTCGTTGGGCTTCAGGCGATCGACCATCTGTCACTCACCGGTAACGGATTGGGTTGGGGAGTGCAATCTCTCGATGGTCTTACCCTTACCCAGATACATGTGCACACCGCACGGCAGGCACGGATCGAAGCTGCGCACCGTGCGCATGATGTCAATCCCCTTGAAGTGCTCCCGGTCGTTCTCCTCGAAGATCGGCTGACCCTGCACCGCGTCCTCGTAGGGGCCGGGCGTGCCGTAGCTGTCGCGTGGGTTGGCATTCCACGGCGTCGGCGGGTACGGATGATAGTTCGCGATCTTTCCGTCCCGGATCACCATGTGATGGCTCAGCACCCCGCGGACAGCTTCGGTGAAGCCGCAGCCGATGCCCTCGTCGGGCACGGTGAACTTTTCCCACGTCTTCGTGCGGCCCGCACGGATCTCCACGAGCGCCTTCTCGGCGAAGTGCAGGGCGCATGCCGCGGCGTAGGCCTGGAAATATGTCCGGGCCCGATTGCGCTCGATTGTGTTGCTGCCGTACTGGGGAATTTTCCACTCGAACGAAACCGGCCCCTTGAGCGCCGTTTTCGGGAGGTTGATCTGGACGCTGTGACCGGTGGCCTTGACGTAGCCGATGTCCACCAGGCCGGCCAGCGCGGTGCTCCACAGCCGGGCCAGCGGTCCGCCGCCGGTGTCCAGGGCGAGATGGTCCTTGCCGTCGAACCAGCGCGGCGACATCACCCAGCTGTAGTTGCTGTCGAAGTCCCGCTTCTGCGGGCGTGGGTTCGTGTGCTGGTTCCACGGGTGGCGACGGTCCACCGGATTACCGAGGGGATCGGTCTTGACGAACATCTCCTGGTCGTTCCAGTCGTCGTAATACGAGTGGCCCAACAGGATTCGGATGCCGAGGTTGATGTCGACCAGCGAGTGGGTGTGCAGCTTGCCGTCGATGACGACGCCCGGGGTCACGAACATCGCGTTGCCCCACTTCTCCATGTCCTTGTATTCGAAATTGCACACCTCGGGATCCTGGAACGAGCCCCAGCAGCCCAGCAGAGTTCGCCTCAGGCCGACCTTTTCGTAACCGGGCAGCGCCTCGTAGAAGAAGTCGAACAAGTCGTCGTGCATCGGCACGACGCGCTTCATGAACTCGACGTAGCGCATCAGCCGGCTCATGTAGTCGGTCATCAGCTGGATGGTGGCGGTGGTGCCGATGCCACCGGGATACAGCGTGGACGGATGGACGTGGCGCCCCTCCATCAAGCAGAACATCTCTCGTGTCCACCGGCTGACTTGTAGTGCCTCTCGGTAGAACTCGCCAGTGAACGGGTTGAGTGCACGCATGATGTCGGCGATCGTCTTGTACCCGTGCGCCTCGGTGTTGGGCGCCTGGGTGTTCTCGGCCTTGGCCAACACGCCGGGATTGGTCTCTGAGACCATCTTCTCGCAGTAGTCGACCCCCACCAGGTTCTCCTGGAAGATGTTGTGGTCGAACATGTATTCCGCTGCCTCACCGAGGTTTATCAACCACTCGCCGAGGTGCGGAGGCTTGACGCCGTACGCCATGTTCTGGGCGTAGCACGAACAGGTGGCGTGGTTGTCACCGCAGATCCCACAGATCCGGCTGGTGATGAAGTGCGCGTCCCGGGGATCCTTGCCCTTCATGAACAGCGAGTAGCCACGGAAGATCGACGAGGTGGAATGGCACTCGACGACTTCCTTGTTCTCGAAGTCGATCTTCGTATAGATGCCGAGGCTGCCGACGATCCTGGTGATCGGATCCCACGCCATCTCGACCAGCTGGCCCGGCTCGCGCTTGCTCTGGGTGGGCTCCGGAATGATCGTTGTCATCAGACTTCTCTCTTCGTTCGTGGTGCTCGATGCCCGGCGCTGAGGCCTGGGTAAGTGCAGACAGCAGAACGACCCGCACCTACCAGGTGCGCGTCGCTCCGGTTTCGAGTTTGGTGCCTGGATGCCGCCACTTCGGCTCCTTGTCGACGGTGCGGCCGGTGATTTGGCGCAGGCTCTTGATCACGCCGCCGTACATTCGCGACCCCGTGGTGGAAACCTTGCCGCCCGGCGGCTCGTCCATGAACGGCATGAACTTGTCGGGGAAGCCGGGCATGGTGCATCCGATACAGATGCCGCCTACGTTCGGACAACCGCCGATCCCGTTGATCCAACCGCGTTTCGGCACATTGCACTTCACCACTGGACCCCAACAGCCAAGCTTGACAATGCATTTCGGCGATCCGTACTCGGTAGCGAAGTCGCCCTGCTCGTAGTAGCCGGCTCGGTCGCACCCCTCGTGTACGGTCGCACCGAACAGCCACTTGGGCCGAAGCGCTTCGTCAAGCGGAATCATGGGTGCCTGATCAGTGGCCATGTAGAGCAGATAGGTCAGAGTCTCAGACAGGTTGTCCGGATGGATCGGGCAGCCGGGCACGCAGACGATCGGAATGCCCGCCTTACTCTTCCAGTCCCAGCCGAGGTAGTCGGGAACGCCCATCGCACCCGTCGGGTTTCCGGCCATCGCATGGATACCGCCGTACGTCGCACACGTGCCGACGGCAACGATCGCGGTGGCCTTGGGGGCCAGTCGATCGAGCCATTCGCTGGTGGTCATCGGCTGACCGGTGGCGGGATTGTTGCCGAACCCGCACCAATAGCCCTCGTCGTGTAGTTGCTCGTTGGGGATCGAGCCCTCCACTACGAGGACGAACGGTTCCAACTCACCGCGGTCGGCTTTGAAGAACCATTCGAGGAAGTCGTCTGCGCCCCCGTTCGGTCCGCACTCGAAATCGATTAGCGGCCAGTGGACCGCGATTTTGGGAAGACCGGGCAGAGCGCCAAGGGCGATCTCCTCGATACTTGGCTGAGTGGCGGCAGTCAGCGCCACCGAATCGCCGTCACAACTCAAACCTGCGTTAATCCACAGGACATGAATCAGGGTTTCTTCTGCTTGGACTGCTGCCTCCGTTGGCATATGTCACAGCTTTCCGGGGTCGGGCTGGACCCCAATCCGTCGCGCACATCGACGTAGCACCCTTTTTTCGAGTGCTGGTTCTGGGTCTACTCCGGGCCGACAGACTTGTCAACGATCAGTTGTGACAAGCGTGTTTTCGTGTACGTCAATCCATGCAAGCCATCCATCGACGCCCTCGCCGGTGGTCGCGGACAGCGGTATGACCTCCACGCTCGGGTTGATCGAACGGGCGTGTCCGATACACACATCGAGGTCGAAGTCCACGTATGGGAGAAGGTCGATCTTATTGATGACGACAAGTCCGGCCGCAGCGAACATGTGCGGGTATTTCAACGGCTTGTCGGCTCCTTCGGTCACGGAGATCACCACGACCTTGGTCCACTCGCCGAGGTCGAAGAGCGCCGGACACACCAGGTTCCCGACGTTCTCGATGAACAGCAGGGAGTCGGACTCGGGCTGCAGCGTCTCGAGCGCGCGGTGCGTCATCTCCGCATCCAGATGGCATCCGGCGCCGGTGTTGACCTGTACCACCCGGCAGCCGGTCGCGCGGATGCGCTCGGCGTCGAGCAATGTCTCCTGGTCGCCCTCGATCACCGAGACCGGCCGCCGTGGACCCAGCTGGCGAATCGTGCGCTCCAGCAGCGTCGTCTTGCCGGCACCGGGTGAGCTGGTCATGTTGAGCGCAAGAATCTTGCGCTGCGCCAACCACTTCCGGTTCTCTTCGGCTAACGCGTCATTCTTGGCAAGCACCTTCTGTTCGAGCGAGACGGTCTCGGTGGCGGGAGGATGGCTGTGCTGATGATCGCCGTCGCCATGGTCGTGCTGATGGTCGTGCCCGTGGTCCTGGTGATGATCCTGGTGATGGTGATCGTCGCCGGCGAGCGTGATCACAGCTCCGCCGTCGCCGCAGCCGCAGGTCGCACACATGTCAACTCACTTCCATCGTAAGAATTTTCAGATCGCGTCCGGTGAGCACCTCGACGTCGGCGCTGCCGCAGGGGCACAGCAGGATCAGGTCGGACAAGCCGAACTCCGAGCCACAGGTGCGGCACCGCGCCGAGCCGGGCGCAAGATCGACGTCCAGGCGGGCCCCCTCGGCCAATGTGCCCTCGGCGGCGAGGCCAAAGCAGAATTGCATCGAGTCCGCCACGACCGCGCAGAGTGCGCCCACCTGAACCCGGACGCTGTGCACCCGTCGGCCGGCGGCGTGTTCGCACACCGCGTCGACGACGCTCTGGGTGATCGCCATCTCGTGCATTTGCACCCTCTCCGCTGCCCTCACGATAGGACGGCACTTCTGCTGGCACAACGCTGCTTACCATCGTCGAATGGGCGAGACGTTGACTGAGTCGGAGATGGCCGCACTGCGGAGTTGGATCCGGGGACAGGGAGTCGGCTCCGAGGTCACCGATCTCACCCCACTGACCGGGGGCACACAGAACATCGTCATCGGCATGCGTATCGACGGCCGGCGGGTGGTGTTGCGACGGCCGCCTGCTCATCCGCGGGCGAACAGCAACAAGACGATGCTGCGCGAGATCGCGACACTTCGCACGCTTGCGGGTTCGGACGTGCCGCATCCTGAATTCATATGTGCCTGCGAGGATCTCGATGTTCTCGGGGTGGTATTTTACTTGATGGCACACGTCGACGGCTTCAATCCCGGAACTGAGATCGCGCAGGCGTATGTGGATCACCCCGAGTTCCGTCACGACGTCGGAATCGCCTACGCCACAAGCCTTGCCAGGTTGGGTAAGGTGCCGTGGGAGGGCTCTGCCCTGGCGGCGCTCAGACGACCCGGATCGTTTCTGGCACGCCAGGTTCCGCAGTTTCGCGGCTTCGTAGAGGCATATCGGCAGCAGGAGGGCTACGCGCACGATTCGCTTCCGGGAGTCGATGCGCTCGCGGACTGGTTGGAGGAGAACCGCCCGCCTGACGCGTCTCCGGGCATCATGCACGGGGATGCGCACCTGAACAACGTGATGCTGCGTCGCGACCGCCCGGAAGTCGCGGCGTTCGTCGACTGGGAGATGTGCACCGTCGGCGACCCGCTCGTCGACCTCGGCTGGATGATCGTTTGCTGGCCGCTGGGTGCCAACCCGCTGGGAAGCGGAGGGCCGTTGGCCGCGCTCG
>JAVHWG010000260.1:0-19819 GCA_032159965.1 Mycobacterium sp. | reverse complement strand
CCCGCACCGGGTGGGGTGTCGACAAGGTCGCCGAGGCGTGGGAGACGCTGATGACGCGGCTCGGCTACGGACGTTACGGCGCCCAGGGCGGTGACTGGGGTGCGGCGGTGACCACGGCGATCGGCCGCAACGGCGACAGCAACCACTGCGCGGCGATCCATCTGAACATGCCCCTCGGCTTTCCCCCGCCGGGGTTGACGAACCCGACGCGGGAGGAGCAGGAGGCGCTCAAGGCCGGCGCCCATTACCGGCAGTGGGACTCGGGCTACAGCAAGCAGCAGTCGACGCGTCCGCAAACCGTCGGCTACGGCCTGGTGGATTCCCCCGCCGGCCAGCTGGGCTGGATCATCGAGAAGTTCTGGGCGTGGATGGATTGCGACGGTCACCCGGAGAACGTGTTGACCAA
The DNA here is from genome assembly GCA_032159965.1 of Mycobacterium sp. Taxonomy (GTDB): domain Bacteria; phylum Actinomycetota; class Actinomycetes; order Mycobacteriales; family Mycobacteriaceae; genus Mycobacterium. Next base: position 19,413 of record JAVHWG010000260.1, on the reverse strand, counting down.
GGACGAGCTGCTCGACAACGTGATGATGTACTGGCTCACCGCCTCGGGTGCGTCGTCTGCGCGCATGTATTGGGAGAGCTACAAATCATTCGGTCGACTCGACCGCGTCGATCTGCCCACCGGGGTCGCCTCGTTCCCGAAAGAGGTTCTGCGCGCGCCACGCGGGTGGTGTGAACCGAACTACAACATCACGCACTGGACCGACATGCCGCGCGGCGGGCACTTCGCCGCGTTCGAGCAACCCGCCTTGTTCGTCGGCGACGTCCGGACGTTCTTCGCCACCGTGCGGTGAGGCCAGGGTCTACTCGTCCCAGGGTTTACTCGTCGAGGAATACGACGTGCTCGCCGACCGGGTCGCGCCCTGTCCTCAGCGTGTTCGCCGGAAATTCTGGATCCGGGTATCCGACGGCCAGGCCGCACAGGATCGTCCACTCGTCGGGAATGTCGAGTTCGGCACGGACGATGTCCGGATAGCCGGCGATCGACACCTGCACACACGTGCCGAGCCCACGGGCGGTCAGCGCCAAAAGCAATGTCTGCAAAAACATTCCGACGCCCAGACAATCAGCTGAGCCCAGTTCTCGGTGCATGCAGACGACCGCGCCCAACGGAGCCCTGAAAAACTCCCAGTTACGGAGCACCGCCGCCTGCCGGGCCTTGGTGTCGTGGCGTTCGATGCCCATCGCGCCATAGACGACGGCACCCAATTCACGGCGCAGATGAGCGTGCGATTCGGGAAGCGAGGGCACGATGGGCGGCCGGGCCCGCGCCTCGGCCGACATGGCGGCGACGAGCCGGTCCCGTGCCGCCCCGGACGTGAATCTTAGTTGCCACGGCTGGACGTTGGAGTTCGACGGCGCGCACATCGCCAGCGCGAGAGACTCGTCGAGCAAATTCCGTGGCACCGGGTCGGGCAGGAACATCCGCGTGCAACGGCGCTCTCGGATCGTCTTGTCGAGATCGAACATCAGCATCCTCCAGTTTCGCCGTGTAGACACTCTGTGACATGGGTAACACCTCCCTCAGCGAGAGGCGGTTGCCGTGTACCAACAGGTCCTTGATCCCGTCGCCCACTCCTTGGCGTGGAGTTCCCTTGTCGCCGCGGTGCCGTTGCTGCTGCTGTTCGTGCTGCTCGGTGTGCTGCGGGTGACGGCATGGATCGCCTCGCTGATATCTCTGACCGTCGCTCTGCTCGTCGCCATCTTCGTCTACAAGATGCCCACGGGGCAGGCATTGCTAGCCGGAACCGAGGGCGCGGCGTTCGGCTTCTTCCCGATCCTGTGGATCGTCATCAACGCGATCTGGGTGTATCAGATGACGGTGCAGACCGGGCACTTCGACGTATTGCGGCGCTCGTTCTCGCAGGTGAGCGACGACCAGCGTGTCCAGGCCATTCTGATCGCGTTCTCCTTCGGAGCGCTGATGGAAGCGCTGGCCGGATTCGGTACCCCGGTGGCGGTGACGTCGGTCATGTTGATCGCGCTCGGTTTCAAACCGATCAAGGCGGCAGTGCTCGCACTGGTCGCCAACACCGCGCCTGTCGCATTCGGTGCGATGGCCACCCCGATCATCACGCTCGGCAAGGTAACGAACCTTCCGGCCGACACACTCGGCGCGATGGTCGGACGGCAGACCCCGATCCTTGCGCTTTTCGTGCCGCTGGCCCTGGTCGCCATCGTCGACGGATGGCGCGGCGTCCGCGAGACATGGCTTGTCGCAGTGCTCTGCGGCCTGGTGTTCGCAGTCGCCCAGTACGCCACGTCGAACTTCATCTCGGTGCCGCTGGCAGATGTGGTCGCCTCACTGCTGTCCGCAGGTGCCGTCGTCGCAGTGGTGCGGTTGTGGCACCCACGCCGGACCTATTCCGAACCCGCACCCGTCGCCGGTGGCGCGGCCGACGAGCCGACACCGGAATTCAGCGCCCGCGTGGAGCAACGTGACAGCCGCGCCGAGGTCGCAAAGGCCTACGCGCCGTACGTGATCATCATCGCCGTGTTCGTGATCTGCCAGATCACCGCGGTCAAGCAGCTTCTCGATAAGGCCACGATCAAGTTCCAGTGGCCCGGTCTACATATCCTCAGCCCCAAGGGCAAGCCGGTGTCGCTCACCGAGTTCACGCTGAACCTGCTGACCACGCCAGGCACGCAGATGCTGGTGGCCGGGCTGCTGACGATGATCGTGCTGAAGTTGTCGATATCCGACGCCGTCAAGGCCTACGGGGCGACGTTGCATCAGCTGCGATGGGCCATTCTCACCGTAATGGCCGTCCTGGCACTGGCTTTCGTGATGAACGCATCGGCTCAAACCATCACGCTGGGCACCTGGATGGCCGCCGCGGGCGGAGCGTTCGCGGTGCTGTCACCGATCCTGGGCTGGCTGGGGACCGCCGTCACCGGTTCGGACACCTCCGCCAATTCACTGTTCGGCAACCTGCAGGTGACGGCCGCCAACCAGGCGGGGCTGTCACCTGTCCTGATGGCGGCGTCGAACAGCTCGGGCGGCGTGCTCGGCAAGATGATCTCGCCGCAAAACCTCGCGATCGCCGCGGCGGCGGTGAAGATGGACGGCAAGGAGGGCGACATCTTCCGCCGCGTCATCGTGTGGAGTCTGGTCTTTCTCGTGGCGATGTGCGCGCTGTCGGCATTGCAGTCCTCAGACGTGCTGTCCTGGATGGTGCCCTAGCGATTGCGGGACGCGCCCCCAGATTCCACCGAACGTGGTTGTCGCCGAACAGGTTGCTGAGGTTTGGCCGTGGAGAACATTCGGTCCACCTTCCCGGTCCGGGCAACCGGAGCGCTAGGTAGGGTCAAGGCGATTCTGCAAACCCCCCGCGGCGACCTTGGAAGGCGCAACATGCCCACGGCTCTCGATGCGGTCGAAGGCAGGAACCTGGCCGGCAAGATGTGCGTGATCACGGGAGCGTCGTCGGGCCTGGGAAGGGAATCCGCAAGGGCGCTGGCTTCGGCCGGAGCCCACGTCGTGCTCGCCGCGCGCAATCGGGCCGCGCTGGCCGACACACAGTCGTGGATACACGACGAGGTTCCCGGCGCGCAGACATCCATTGTGCATCTCGACCTGACCTCACTGTACGACGTTCGGAAAGCAGCCGCCGCGATCGGCGACGTGTGCGGTGCCATTCATGTGCTGATGAACAACGCCGGGGTGATGTTCACGCCCTTCGGCCGCACCGTTGATGGGTTCGAAACACAGTTCGGGACAAACCATCTCGGTCACTTCGAGCTCACACGGCTGCTCATGCCCCTGCTCGTCGCTGCCAGCGGTGCGCGGATCGTCGTGCTGTCATCCGACGGCCATCGGCTCAGCGATGTCGATCTCGACGATCCCAACTGGGAACGGCGCGACTACGACAAGTTCCTCGCGTACGGCGCGTCCAAGACCGCCAATACCCTGCATGCCGTCGAACTCGACCGGCGACTGCGGCAGGACGGGGTGCGCGCCTACGCCGTCCATCCGGGCGTCGTCGGCACCGCGCTCGGCCGGCACATGTCGCGTGACGACTTCGCGAAGCTGAGCGCCGCGGGGGCGCAGCGCAGACGCCCCACCGACGAGCCAGTGGACGTGCGACGAAACTTCTTGACCCCGGAACAGGGCGCTGCCACGCAGGTCTGGGCCGCGGTCAGCCCTGTCTTGGACGATCTCGGGGCGGTGTACCTCGCGGACTGCCGGATCCGCACCGACGTCGAGCCCTACGCCGTCGACGCGTCACGGGCCGCAAGGTTGTGGACCTTGTCGGAATCACTGTGCGGAGTGCGGGGTTCGACGTGACGTTGAGAGTCGGCGACGATAGTCTCGCCAATCGACGCGTGCCACGGTCGCCGACATGAGACGTTGAACGACGACAACGGAAGGCGAGCATGGCGACCAACCCGATCCCGCCCTCGGAGACCCACGCGGCCAGCGGCATTCAGAAGGCGCGGGCGGGCCTGGTTCTCGGCGCACTCGGCGTCGTGTTCGGCGACATCGGGACCAGCCCGATCTACACCCTGCAGACCGTCTTCAGCCCGAGCGATCCGCACCCGGTACCGATCAATGAACAGAACATCTACGGCATCATCTCCTTGATCTTCTGGTCGGTGATGATCATCGTCACGCTCACATACGTGATGTTGGTGATGCGCGCAGACAACCACGGCGAGGGTGGGATCATGGCGTTGATCACTCTCGTGCGCAAGTTCGGTCACAAGACACGTAACCGCACAGCGCTCGTGATGGGCACTATCGGAATCTTCGGAGCGGCACTGTTTTTCGGCGACAGCATGATCACCCCGGCCATCTCCGTGTTGTCATCAGTCGAAGGCCTGAAGGTCATCGAGCCGGGGTTCGAAGACTGGGTCGTACCGATCACCGCCGTCATCATCCTGCTGCTGTTCTCAGTGCAGCGGCGCGGAACTGCCACTGTGGGTAAGCTTTTCGGCCCTGTCATGATCGTCTGGTTCACCACGATCGCCGCGTGCGGGGTAACCGGAATCATGCGTCATCCGCAGATCCTGAAGGCACTGTCGCCGAGTTACGCGGCGCTGTTCATGGTCGACCACCTCCATATCGCGTTCTTCGCGCTCGCCGCAGTGGTGCTCGCGGTAACAGGGGCCGAGGCGCTGTACGCCGACATGGGCCACTTCGGCCGGCCGGCGATCTCCAGGGCGTGGATCTTCGTGGTCCTGCCCGCGTGCACGCTCAATTACTTCGGTCAGGGAGCACTGCTGCTGGGTAACGAGTCGGCGAAAAGCTCACCGTTCTTCCTTCTGACCCCGAGTTGGGCTCTCATCCCGATGGTTCTGTTGGCGACCGCAGCCACGGTGATCGCGTCGCAGGCCGTAATCACCGGTGCTTTCTCCGTGGCTTCGCAGGCTGCTGCGCTCGGCTACTTGCCCAGGCTGCGGATCGCGCACACGTCGGAATCGACGATCGGTCAGGTCTACGTGCCGTGGGTCAACGGCATGTTGACGGTGTCCGTGCTCACGCTCGTGTTCGCTTTCCGTAGTTCGAGCGCGTTGGGCTTCGCCTACGGCATGGCGGTCACGGGCACGATCACCGCCGTCACACTGTTGTTCTTCTATCTCGCCCACGCGCGATGGCATCGGCCACTGTGGGTTGTCCTGCTGGGCGGAGGATTCCTGTTGTTCGTCGATCTGATGTTCCTGGCGGCGAACATGACCAAACTCGCGCACGGTGCGTGGCTGCCGTTGCTGATCGGGCTCGTTGCGTTCACGGTGATGACGACGTGGCAGCGCGGGCGCGGAATCGTCACACATGCCCGCGCGGAAGCAGAAGGCCCGCTGGGCGAATTCATTGAGGAAGTCACCAATCACGATCCGCCGCTGGCACGTGTCCCTGGAACTGCAGTGTTCCTCAACCGCGGCAACGAGACGGCCCCGCTGGCGATGAGGGCCAATGTCGAGCACAACTGCGTACTCCACAAGCATGTCATCATCCTGTCGCTGGAAACCCTGCCTGTGCCGCGGGTGCCGGACGAGCAGCGGACCGAAGTCGACGATCTCGGCTACCACAAGGACGGCGTCGTCCACGTCAACGCCCGGTTCGGATACATGGAGACGCCGAACGTGCCGCATACCCTGCGGCTCCTCAAACCTGAAGAGACGGAGGGTGAGATCTCAATAGACGAGGCGTCGTACTACTTGTCGAAGATGGAGCTGATGAAGGGTGACGCGCCGACGATGCCGCAATGGCGCAAGCGCCTGTTCATCGCCACCTCGTACCTCACCGCTGACGCCGCAGAGTATTTCGGGCTGCCGCTGGGCAGGACAGTGGTGATGGGCTCGCGCATCGAGATCTAGCCGCCGAGGCGCTTCAACGCCGCACCTGCGTGCTTGACCGCGCCTACCGCGTCGTCACGCGCCCGCTTGGCCTCCTCGTGCGCCTCCTCCGCAGCCTCAACCGCGCGTTGGGCCTCCGCCAAGCGCCGCCGAGCCTCCTGGAGCTCGGCCTTCCGATCTGACAAGGCCTCGCCTGCCTCGTCCTTCGCCTTCTCAGCCGCCGCCAAATCGGTTCGCGCGCGCTCCGTTTCCTCGCGTTGCGCCCGCGCCTCACCGTCTTCAACAGGTTCGTCCTCGGCGGGAGTTTCCGGCAGGCTCGCACCGAAATCGCCGAAACCTGACCACCGTTCGGGTTTGGCGAGCCTGCCAAGCCGTTCGGTGACATCGGGATCGGCGACCGCCGCCTGCAGAGTGCCAGTCACGTCATCACGCAGGGCCGCCGACGGGTCGGCTATTTCGGCCGCCTCGAAGGCCGTGGCGGCGAGTTGGTCGACGAGCTTTCGTTGCTCCCTGGTGAGTTCCCGGATTCGGCCGCCCTCCAGGGCGGAATGCGCCGCGCGTAGCTTGTCGCGAAGGTCGGTCAGGTGCCGTTTTGTCTGCGTGTGACTGATAGCCAGACGGTTGATCACCCACGCGGCGGTGGTGGGTTTGCGGCTGGCGGAGATGCCCTTCGCTCCCTGCCCATCTCCGCGCTCCTTCGCCGCTTTCGCCAGACGCGTGCGCACCGCGGTGAAGTCTTCCGGTTTGACCCAGTAGAGCTCGTCGAGTTCGTCGTCGGCCATGCCGCCATCATCTCGCTGGTCGCCGCGAATTCAAACGTTTCAAACGCTTCGCGAGATCGGTGACCGATACGGTTGCCGGATAGGTGGCCAGAAATCAGCAAGGGGACGAATCGATGCAGTTCTGGGGTGGTACGACCTTCCTGAAGGTGACGGAGGCCGTCGCCCTCGCCGCGATGCTCGACGACGCAGGCTACGACGGGATCATCACCTCCGACCACCTCATCTACCCGCGTGACTTGGCCTCGCCGTACCCCTCGCCCAGCGGAAAGCCGATGTGGTCACCAGATACCGCGTGGCCGGACTGCTGGGTTCTCACCGGCGCGATGGCTGCGGTCACGACGCGGCTGCGGTTTTCCAACGCGATCTACGTCGCACCCTCGAGGCCCTTGCTCGAAGTGGCCAAACAGGTCGCGACCGCGTCCGTGTTATCAGGCGGACGGGTCACGCTCGGCGCGGGAATCGGTTGGATGCGTGAGGAATACGAGTTGCTGGGGCAGGACTTCAGCACCCGGGGTAAGCGACTTGACGAAATGATCCCCGCTCTGCGTGAGTTGTGGCGCGGCGGCTGGGTGTCGTGGAGCGGCACGTACTACCAGGTGCCCGAGATGATGATCGAGCCGCACCCAGCCCAGCGGGTGCCGATCTGGTGCGGCGGCGAGTCCGACGCCGCGTTGCGCCGCGCGGCGCGCCTCTGCGACGGCTGGGTCGGTTACGCGTACACGTGGGACGACGCGGTGCCCTACGTCGAGAAGCTCACGACGCTTCGGCGCGAATATGGCAGAGAGAACGAGCATTTCGATGTCTTGCTGGCGCTTCTGGACAAGCCGACCGTCGATCTCTACAAACGCGCCGAACACATCGGGATCACCGCGGTGATGTGCGCACCGTGGTTCGGTACGCCCGACGGTCCGGACGCAGAACGCTACCGCGCGCCGATCGAGAGGTTCGCCGACGAGATCATCTCGAAGTTTCGCTGACGTCGGAACCCACCAATTCGGGATGGAACTTGGCCGCCATCCGCCGCATGCCCTCGCGCCAGCCGACGTCGGCCGCACCGACCAGTTCGTGCATCCGGGTCACGTCGGCTGGCACACCGCGCAGCGCCTGGTCCGACTCCTCGAACGTCGGCTCCCGGCCGATCAGCGAGCCGAGGTAACCGCACCACTCCTGCATGCTGACGGTCTGCTCACCGGCCCAGTTCACCGTGGTCGCCGGGACCGACGCCGCCGCGAGCAGCTTCGGGATGGTCGCGATGATGTCGTCCTCGTGGATCGGGTTGTAGCGGGCAGGCCCGCCGGGCGGAACCGGGATCGGGATGCCCGCCAGCATCATCTCCATATGGAAGAACGGCCAGCCGCCGTTGTCGCCGTACGGAACGTTGAGGCGGGCGATCGTCGTGGGGAGGTCCAGCGCCCGGGCCATGGTCCGCGCGACCACCTCGCCCGCGATTTTCGAGATGGAGTAGGTGGGCAACATGACCTTGTGGTTGTCGCCGAGTGCGGCGGCCTCTGTGCGCGGGTCGTCGTCCGGCGGGTCGTAGACGCCAGTCGACGAGCAGTGCAGGAATGCCTTCGCGCTGCGGCAGTGGGCCATCAGCAGGCCGACTGACTCCGCGTTGGCCGCGAGGTCCTTGTCCCAGTCGCCGCTCTTGGCCACCGCGAGATTGAGGACGTAGTCGAAGTCGGACGGAATGCCGGTGAAGTCACCCTGGGCCAGGTTCACCTTTCCACACCGAATTCCGGCCTGTTCCAGGCCTTTCCGCGCGGCGGCGTCGCTGAAGCGGGCGATGCCCCACACCTCGTTGTCGACCGCAAGTGCCCGGGCCACCGGAGTTGCTACCTGGCCGGTGGGACCGGTGATGAGAATCTTCGCGCCGCGCATACGCTGATGGTAGGCGGTGCACTTGACGGCGGTTCCATAGGCTGCGGCTCGCGACGAGGGGAGCTCGACATCAGCGACGGGTGGATTGACGCAACCACGACACTCGAGCTCAGCGCACCTCACGTCGGGGTGGCAGTCGTGCGGCTGAACCGGCCGGAGCGCCTCAATGCCGTAAACGAGGTCATGGTGTCCGAGCTGAGGCGCACGCTCGCGAAGCTGGCCGTGAGCAATGACGTCGCTGCCGTCGTCCTCACCGGTGCAGGGCGCGGTTTCTGCTCAGGTCTCGATATGCGCGACTTCGGCGCGGGTATACCCGACGACGACGACCCCGCTATCGACCGATTGCGTTTCCAAGAGGCGATGGCGTCTCTCCCGCAGGCGATCTCGGCTCTGCCCCAGCCGGTGATCGCAGCCGTCAACGGCCCATGCGTCGGTGCCGGACTCGCACTGTGCCTGGCCGCCGACATCAGGATCTGCTCGACGTCGGCGACCTTCGGCAACGCCGCGATCCTGCTCGGCCTGTCGGGCGCAGAGATGGGCATGAGCTACTTCCTGCCCCGCATCGTCGGACTGAGCGTTGCGGCCGAGTGGATGCTGACAGGGCGGACGGTCTCCGCGGACGAGGCAGACCGGCGCGGACTGGTGAGTCGCCTTTTCGAGCCGGATCAATTGCTGGACAATGCGATTGACATCGCCACCACCATCGCACAACTTGCACCGCTCGGCGTGCAGCTCACCAAGCGAGCGCTGCAGGTCAACACCGACGCGGCTGGACTTGGGGCTGCGCTGGAGCTGGAGAACCGCAACCAGGTCCTCGCCCACGCCACCGACGACGCTGCGGCGCGGCGACAGAAGTGGTCTTCATGAGCGGTGAACTGACAGCGTCTGCGCGAAAGGACAATTAGTGGCATGGGATTTCTCCACCGACCCGGAATGGGCGGCGCAACTGAAGTGGGTCGACGATTTCGTCCGGGCCGAGTGTGAGCCCATCGATCTGATCGTCAAGGAGTCGCACGACCTTGACGACCCCGTCCGCCAGGCACTCATCCCGCCGTTGCAGAAGACCGTGAAGGAACGCGGCCTGTGGGCGACGCATCTTGGTCCGCATCTCGGCGGTCCGGGCTACGGCCAGATGAAGCTGGCGCTGCTCAACGAGATTCTCGGCCGGTCGGAGTGCGCGCCAATCGTGTTCGGCTCGCAGGCCCCTGACTCGGGCAACAGTGAGATCCTCGCGCACTATGGCACTCCGGAGTTGAAGAAGCGTTATCTCGAGCCGCTGCTGGACAACCGGATCGTGTCGTGCTTCTCGATGACGGAACCGCAGGGCGGCGCTGACCCAAAGGTGTTCACCACCACGGCGGTTCAGGATGGCGACCACTGGGTGATCAACGGCGAGAAATGGTTCTCGTCCTTCGCCTCGATGGCGTCGTTCCTGATCGTCATGGCAATGACGGATCCCGACGCACCGCCGTATCACCGGTACTCCATGTTCGTCGTCCCCGGTGACACACCGGGCATCAATCTGCTGCGGGATGTCGGCCTCGGGTATCAGCCGGTCGGCGGCGGGCGTGAAGGGTATGTCCGGTACGAGAACGTCCGCGTCCCTGCCGATCACATGCTCGGACCGCGCGGCGGCGCGTTCGTCGTCGCCCAGACACGGCTCGGCGGCGGCCGTATCCACCACGCCATGCGCACCGTGGGTCTCGTCCGCCGAATCTTCGACATGATCTGCGAGCGTGCGGTTTCCCGCTTCACGCAGGGTGAGCTGCTCAGCAACAAGCAGCTCGTCCAGGAGATGGTCGCCGACTCGTGGATGGACATCGAGGCATTCCGGCTGCTCACCCTGCAGACCGCGTGGAAGATCGACCAGCACAACGACTACCAGGCGGTCCGCGCTGACATCTCGGCGGTGAAGGCGATGATGCAGAGGGTGCTGCACGACGTGTCCGCCCGTGCCCTGCAGCTGCACGGTTCGCTGGGGACCACCCACGAGATGCCGTTCGTCCAGCACCTCGTCGAGTCGTTCGTCCTCGGCCTCGCCGACGGGCCCACCGAGGTACACAAGGTGACGCTGGCGCGGCTGCTGCTCAAAGACCGCGCGCCGTCACCTGACCTGTTCCCCTCGGAGCACCTGTTGCGGCTCCGCGCCGCGGCCGAGGCCAAGTTCGCCGACAAGCTCGCCGGCATCGCCCGAAGTTAGCGCAGCCAGCCGATCTCCCGCAGGAACGGCTGGGTCTGTGCGATGCGGCCGGTCAACGTCGCCGGATCGCCGGTGCACAGCGTCAACGCCGTCTGGGTGATCAGCTCGATGTCCTCGGTGTCTGTCTTCGCCAGGTCCAGCGTGCCCGCCCCCGGGGTGGCCACCGGGTTCGTCGGCGCTGCGGCGTTCACCGCGATACCCGCGCTGTACAGTTCGGCCGCAAGGCTTTTGGTGAGTCGATTCAGCGCCGCTTTCACGGTGCCGTAGATACCGAAGCCCGCAGTCTGGTCGAAGTCGGAGAACGGCGGGCCGTCGGGCAGATCTCCCCCGACCGAGGTGACGTTGAGCACCCAGCCGCTGCCGCGCTCCCGCATTGCGGGAATCGCCAGCTGAGTGAGATGCAGCGGAGCGATGACGTGCATCTCCATCATCAGGCGCACGCGGCGGTCCGGGAATTCATCCAGGGCACGCAAGAAGGTCACGGCCGCGTTGTTGACCAGGATGTCGGGCGCGCCGACGCTCTGGACGACCTCACCGAAGAGGCGTTCACGGTCTTCGGGCTTCGACAGGTCGGCCTGGACGGCGATCGCGTGACCGCCGGCGGCTGTGATCTCGTGCAGCGTCTGCTCGAGGGAGCCCTGATACTTCGGATCCGGTTCCAGCGTGCGGGCCGTCAGCGCGACCGTCGCACCCTCGCTCGCCAGCCGCTGGGCGATGGCCTTACCCAGACCGCGGCTCGTGCCGGTAACCAATGCCACCTTGCCTACGCAACTGCCCGCCAACGCTGACTCGCTCTCCAACAGAAACGTATTCTCATAAACCGAGAATGACGTTACCTTCTGACGTTACCTTCTGAGTAGGTCGATAGGAGCAGGATGCCCATCCCGGTTGGCGGCGCGCGGCACGGCCCGTTCCCCGGCTGCCTGGATCGCGGGCGCATCGCCGCATACGCAGCCGTGACCGGCGACGCGACTCCGGCTGTGCTGCGGGGCGAGGCGATCCCTGCCGTATTCCCCGTCCTGCTGGTGCTGGAGGCGCAGGCCGCAACCCACGCCGACCTGCCTGCGCGGGCGTGGCAGCAGGCCCGCGGCGGCCTGCACGGCGAACACGACATCGTGCTGCACCGCCCGCTGGTTCCCGGTGAAATCCTCGAGACGTGGGCGCAGCTCTCGGCGGTGCGGACCGTGCGGGCGGGCGTTCAGGTGGTCGCACACCTCGAACAGCTCGACGCCGCCGGGCTCATCGCGGTCGAGCAGTGGTGGACGATGGTGCTGCTCGGGGTGACGTCGCTGGCGGATTTCGGAGTGCCACCAGCGGATCACCGCTTCCCCGATTCCGCCCGCGGCCACCCCCTCGGCTCGCAGGTGCACCACATCGGCGAGCAGGCCGCCCGGCGTTATGCCGAGGTCTCAGGCGACTGGGCGGATCATCACTTCCACATCGACGCCGCGCGGGCAAGCGGAGCCGACTTCGTGTTCACTCACGGGCTTTTCACGATGGCAGCGTGCGCGCACCGAGTCCAGAGTCTGATCGGTCTCACCGACCCCGGGCGGGTGTCGCGCGTCGCGGTTCGGTTCGCTGCGCCGACGCCGCTGGGCGCCGACCTCGTCGTGGAAACGTATGCGGTGGAGACCAATTCATTCGCTTTCGAGGCGACCGCTGACGGCGTCCGGACCATCAGTCACGGAAGATTGGAGTTACGGCCATGACGGAGCTTGATATTGGTGTTTACGTGCCGCAGATGGGGTTCTCGTACGAGGACATCCTTCACCGGGCGTTGCGATGTGAAGAACTCGGCATCCGGTCGTTGTGGTTGTACGACCACCTCTACGGCCCCGGCGTCCCCGAGATCCCGTCTATGGAGGCGTGGACGCTGGCCACTGCCCTGCTTGCCCGCACGGAACGGCTACGGGTAGGACACATGGTGTTGTGCAACCAGTTTCGTCATCCCGTGGTGCTGGCCAAGATGGCAACTACTCTCGATCAGATCTCGGGTGGACGGCTGGAACTCGGGCTCGGCAGCGGATCGATCGAAGACGAGCACGCTCGCACCGGTCTGCAGTGGGGAACGTTCGCCGCCCGGTCCGCGAAGCTGGGCGAGACGTTGGAGATTTTGACCCAGGCGTTCGCCGAGCAGCGCATCGACTTCGTGGGCACGCACTACACGGTGCGCGACATGCCGATTGTCCCCGGTCCCGTTCAATCGCCGCGCCCGCCGATCATCGTGGGCGGCGTCGGGGAGAAGTACACGCTGCCGTTGGTCGCCCGCTACGCCGACGTGTGGAATGTGCCGACGTATGCGCTCGGCGAACTCGGGCACAAGACGTCCGTGCTGCGGTCGATCTGCGAGGACATCGGGCGCGACCCGGACTCGATCACGTTGTCCATCGAGGCGGTGATGGCGTTGGCACCCGACGACGCTTCCCTGCCGAAGGTGCGCGAATTGGCTGAAAGACGGTTCGGCATGCCGGCGTTCGGGTTGCACGAAGGCGGACTGGTGGGCACGCCCCCCACGGTCGTGGACCGTATCCACGAGCTCGCGGCACTGGGCTTCCGGCAGATCGTGCTGTTCACGCACGACCGGGCGTCGGACGCGACGCTCGAGCTCTTCGCCTCGACCGTGCTTTCAGAGCTCGGGTAGAACGATCCGCAGTTTCTCCCACCCGCGCACGGTCGACGTCGGTGCGAGTTCCGCGGTGGCGTAGTCGATGTCCCATTCGGGCCAGCGGTTCAGCAGCTCGTCGAGCGCCACCTTCCCTTCGAGCCGTGCGAGATTCGCACCGAGGCAGTAGTGCACACCCTTGCCGAACGTGAGATGGCTGATGTTGTCACGGTGGATGTCGAATGTGTCCGGATTCTCGTACCGCGCCGGGTCGCGGTTGGCCGCACCGAACAGAAGCAGGATCGCGCTGCCTGCAGGGACGGTGGTGCCGTGCAGCTCGAAATCCGCAGTCGCGTAACGCGCGACGTGCGGTCCGGTCGGTTCGAATCGCAGCGTCTCGTCGACGGCCCGAAGCAGCAGATCTCGATCGTCGTGAACCTGCCGACGCTGGTCCGGATGCTCGGCAAGCACTTTTGCCAGCCAGCCGATCAGCCGGCCTGTCGTCTCGTTCCCGGCTCCGGCGACCACCTGTGTGTAGTGCAACACCTCTTTGCGGGTGAGCTTGCGGGTGACACCGTCTTCGTCTTCGAACTGAACGTTGAGCAACGCCGTCATCAAGTCGTCAGAGGGGTTGTGTGAACGCCACTCCACATACTCGGCGTAGATCCGGCCGTCGGCGATCTTATCCGCGCTCGCCACCTTCATCGGCGCGCCGCGTCTGGTCCGCAAGTTTGCGTCGTTGGCGTCGCGCACCGAAACCTGCTCAGACTCAGGAATTCCCAGTAACATCCCGATGACCCGCATCGGCATCATCGACGCCAGCTCCGCGACGATGTCGAAGCTGTCGGACCCGACCCAGGGATCCAGACAGTTGATGCAGTACTGGCGGATCTGGTCCTCGATGGCTGCCATCCGGCGCGGCGTGAAGACGCGCGACATCAACCCGCGCAGCATGGTGTGCACCGGCGGATCCTCGAACATCATCACACCCTCGGGCATGGCGAAGTCCGACTTCATCAGCTCGAGGATGTCACTGCGCTGGTTCGAGAAAGTCCGCCAGTCGGCGATCGCCTTCTCGACGTCGACGTGCCGTGATATCGCCCAGAAGTCGTAGCGCTCGTTGTGGTAGATGGGCGCCTCTTCGCGCAGGCGTGCATAGATCGGGTACGGATTCGCGGTGATGTCCACGTCGTACGGGTCGTAGTACACGGCGTCGGCGGTCATGTCGCCGACAACTGCCTGGTAGCGAACGCGCGTAATTCCGCAGACTTGATCTTCGCCGTGCCTGTCTGCTCGATCTCGTCTTCGCCGAGGAAAAGTACGTGCCGCGGAACCTTGTAGCTCGCAAGCCGCTGCGCGGCGAAGGCGCGCAGTCCGTCGGCATTCAGAGCTGAACCATCGTGCGGCACAATGCAAGCGACGACGACCTCGCCAAGTGTGGCGTGCGCTACGCCGACGGTCTTGGCCACCTTCACGTCCGGGTGGCTCATCAGGACGTCGTCGACCTCCAGGGGTGACACGTTCGCGCCTCCGGTCTTGATGATGTCGGTGAGCCGACCCTCCCAGTACAGCCTGCCGGCGTCGTCGAGGTACCCGCCGTCGCCTGTGCCGAGAAAGCCCTCGGCGTCGAGTGTCTCGTCCAACGGTGTGCCGACGTAGCCGAGCATGAGTGTCGGCCCCTTGACGCGGATCTCGCCGCGTTCGCCGAGCGGCACGGCCGCCCCCGTGTCCGGATCCGCGATTTTGACCGTCACACCCGGCAGCGGCACTCCCCTGCTTTCCGCATGCACCTCGGCCGGCGTGTTGGCCGGGTAACACGTTGTGATCGTGAAGGTTTCGGTGTTGCCGTAGCCGTGGCCCGGCTCGAACCACTTGGTCGATACCGTCGGATGGTGCGCGACCGGTGTCGAGTAGTCGACGAACCGCATGCTGCTCAGATCCACCTGTGCCCAGTTGGGGGCCGCCTCGAGCTGCGTCCACTGGTGTGGCCACGCGAACGGGAA
Organism: Mycobacterium sp.; assembly: GCA_032159965.1. Classification (GTDB taxonomy): domain Bacteria; phylum Actinomycetota; class Actinomycetes; order Mycobacteriales; family Mycobacteriaceae; genus Mycobacterium. The sequence continues at coordinate 4,150 of JAVHWG010000260.1, read as the reverse complement.
GTTCACCCGCTCGGCTTCCATCAGGTCCAGTGCCTCGGCCGCGTCGAAGGTCTGCTGCAGCACCAGCGAACCCCCGGCGGCGAACGTCGCGCCCAGCGACATCGCGAAGTTGCCCGACCAGAAGAACCCGTTGGCCGACCAGCCGCGCACGTAATCGTCGGGGCCGAACTGATACATCCGCCGGAATCGCCACATCTGGATGCACATGCCGCGGTGCGCGTTCAGGATGCCTTTCGGCGTGCTCGTGGAACCAGACGAGAAGAACAGCGACGCGGGGTCGCTCGGATGCACCGCAGCGGCCGCGGCGGTGACGGTGTCGCGCGGCTCGTCGCGACCGGTCCGCAGGAAGCCGTCCCAGCTGTCGATACCCGGTGCAGCCTCTCCGATTGCTGCCAGCCGACGCAGGAACGGGTAGTTCAGCGACTGCAGCACACCGTGGTTCGCGTCGGCGATCGCCGGTTCCAGGTCCGTGAGCAGCCGCGCGAAGTCCTTCTTCAGCACGTGCCGCTCGAACAACAGCACCGAGACGTCGGAGGCCTTGAGCAGGTGGTCGAGCTCCGGCGCGGTAGAGAACGTGCTGAGCGTCACCGCGACGCCCCCGACCATCGAAATGCCGAACAACGCCGAGATCCACTCAGGCCGGTTCGTCATCAGGATGCCCACCCTGCTGCCCTTGCCGACACCCCAGGCGCGCAGCGCGCACGCCACCTCGAGCGCGTGCTCATGTAGATCGTCGTAGCTCCAGCGGACCGCACCCCCGGCGGTGCGCATGACCAGAGCTTCGCGCGCCCCGTAGAGCGCCCTCACCTCGGCCAGAAACCGCGGGAGCGTGAGTCCGCCGAGACCGGGCTCGGTGTCCAGCGGTGGGCCGGAGATGATCGACAGCATGTCAGACCGGCAGCTCGACTTCGGCGGTGCAGGACACCAGAACTGTGCCGTCCTGGTTGGTCAGGCGCAGCTTGATCTGGACGAGCGGCACCCCCCATTCCGACTCGGTCTTCTTTTCGACGATTTCCGCGTCGAAGTACGTGACGTCACCCTCGAACGCCGGTCCGCGGAAGTCGGCCTTGGTGTGCCGGACCATGCCGTCGTGGCCCGCCCAGTACGCAAGGTAGTCGGTGCACCAGGCGCCCATCGTGGCCCCGTAGCCGTAGGCCCGGGCCATGCCCACCTCGCTGGCCTTGTCGGCGTCGATGTGGCCGCGCGACGGGCCGACATAGAGTCCGTCGCGCTTGCGCGGATCGATGAACGCGTCCTCCTCGTCGAACGCGAAGTCCTTGCCCCATCCGGGATTCTGATATACCCACGGATCGTCGATACCGGGCGGCGTGACCCAGTGAAACGTCCCCCAGATGTTGAACAGGAAGGCACGGTATTCGGTGGTGAAGCTCGCGATGGTGTGCGGCCCGAGTACCCGCCGCGGCAGTGTGTCGCCGACCTTGACTTCGTCGAAATGGGGTGAGACGCCGAGGCGGTTGGATTCGAGCCAGTCCCGGCGCAGTCGCTCGACAGCCTCCAGCTCGTGCTGGGTCCAGCGTTTGATCTCGCCGAGCTGGTCGGAGAACATGCCCCGCTTCGTCGCCTCCTCGTAGAGGTAGCGGATTGCGGTTGACCGCTCCTTGGCGACGAGGACGCCATGCTGATTCTTGTGCACGGTGTCACCGCGGGAGAACATCGTCGGCCCGGCGAACTTGGTCTCCGTCACCTTGTAGTCGTGGAAGCGGCGGTCCTGGAAAAGTTGATCACCCGGCCGGACCGGGCAGCCGTAGAACCACCACTCCTCACCACCGAAGATCAAGTGGCTGTTGGGAATATGGCCGACGCACGCGGGCGCCGCACCGTGGCCGTAGTCAAGTGCCACCGCAATGGACTGGGGTGCGATGATCCCACCGAACTTGGACTCGCGCGCGAAGCGCTGGTCCCAGTGCAACGGATTGGGGTAGTCCATCGCCATCACCCAACGGCGAATGTCGGAGGAACTACAGGGATCCCACAGCTGTCCCCCGCCGATCGGCTTGCCGACGCGGTGGTCGACGTCCGACAGATCCAGTTCGACAGCTTCGGACTTGGCCGGCTTGCGTGCCATTTCTACTCCTGCTCAGCGGTTGACGTCGACGACGATGCGCCCGCGCACCTTTCCTTCCATGAGTTCTTCCGCGGCACCGATGACGCCCTCAAGCGCGACGTCCTTGGCGATCGAATCGAGCTTGCCCGGATCGAGGTCGCGCGACAGGCGTTCCCACGCGGTCAGCCGCAGCGGCTTGGGGGCCATCACGCTGTCCACACCGAGCAGTGAGACACCGCGGAGGATGAACGGCGCCACCGAGGCCGGAAAGTCCATGCCCTGGGCCAGGCCGCACGCCGCCACAGCCCCGCCATAGCGGGTCTGCGCACACGCGTTCGCCAGCGTGAAACTGCCGAGCGTATCGACGACGCCCGCCCAGCGTTCCTTCTGCATCGGCTTGCCCTTCTCGGCGAAGTCCGCTCTGGCGAGGACCGTGGACGCGCCGAGGTCTTCGAGATACGTTGCCTCCGAGGACTTTCCGGTGACTGCAGCAACCTTGAAGCCGGCCTTTGCCAAGAGCGCGATCGCGACGCTGCCGACCCCACCCGTCGCCCCGGTCACCAGGATCTCGCCTTGATCGGGAGTGACGCCATGCGCCAGCAGCGCCTCGACGCACAGACTCGCGGTATAACCGGCGGTGCCGATCGCCATGGCCTGCCTGGTCGTGAATTCCGAGGGCAACGGAACCAGCCAGTCACCGTCCAGCCGTGCCCGCTGGGCGAAACCGCCCCAGTGCGTCTCGCCGACACCCCATCCGTTGAGGACGACACGATCGCCCTTGGACCATTCCGCGTGCGAGCTGGCGCTGACCACGCCGGCCAGATCGATGCCCGGCACCATGGGGAACTTGCGCACTACGGGCGACTTGCCGGTGATGGCCAGACCGTCTTTGAAGTTCAGGGTCGAATACTCCACGTCGACGGTGACGTCACCGTCCGGGAGTTGCGAGTCGTCAAGGCTCGTTCTCGATACCGACTGCCCGGAATCGTCCTTCTCGATCAGAATTGCCGAAAACACCGGTACCCCGTCCCTCCTCGTTGAGCGCACACCGTCACGCGTCGGGATTTCTCCGCGGATCGCCTAAGTGAGAATAGCATTCTCAGAGTTGAGTATGATATTTCCGTATGTGCAGGTGGAGCGGGCGATGAAGGTGCAGCCGGCGGCGTTCTTGCGGACGACGCTCCCCCTGGACCTTTCTGCGCTCGCGCCTCTCGACGACGGCCGCTACCACTCGATCTGGCTACCGGATCACATGGTGAGCTTTTGGCCGGACTCCATCTGGACACCCGAATTCACCGATCTCGCGACCGCTTCCCCGTCGCCCCATCGCCACCTCGACGGCATGGCGGTCGCCGCCGCGGCCGCTGCGCTGACACGCAATGTGCCGATTGCCACCAGCGTCGTCGACACCGTGCGCAGGCATCCCGCGCTGCTCGCGCAGAGCGCGCTGACGATCGACCACCTCGCCGAGGGCCGCTTCATTCTGGGACTGGGCAGCGGCGAGAGCGAGAACATCGTCCCGTACGGCTTCGACTACGCGACGCCGGTCAGCCGCTTCGAGGAGGCGCTCGAAGTCATCCGGCTGCTGTGGGAGTCCGACGGCCCGGTCGACTTCGACGGCCGGTTCTACCGCTTCCGTCACGCACGGCTGGACACCGAGCCGTACGGCGGCCGGTTCCCAAAGATCTGGATCGGGGCGAGCGGCAAGCGGATGCTGGACATCACCGGGCGCTACGCCGACGGCTGGTGGCCGGCGGGCGCATGGACCCCGGAGCACTACGCGGACATGCTCGGCACCGTGCGGACGTCGGCCGAAAAGGCGGGTCGCGACCCGATGACGATCACGCCCTGCTTCATCCAGGTTTGCATCATCGGCGAGGACCAGGACGCGCTTGCCGACATTCTGCAGGCGCCGCTGGTCAAGGCCTTCCTCTTGCAGGTGTCCGCAGAAGTGCTGAGCACCTTCGGTTTCGAGCATCCGATGGGTGGGACCTGGCGCGGCTTCCAGGACATCGACCCCTCTGTGCTGACGCGCGAACGGATCGTCGACTTCCTCGACCGGGTCGATCCCGAAGCGATCCTCGC